>JADKJT010000012.1 GCA_016720905.1 Gemmatimonadaceae bacterium
CCGGGAGCGCGGTGGGGAGTTGAGCGATCTTTGTGACAGTAATGGCGGTGGGTGACGCCACCGCACCCGCCGGGAAGAGAATCTCGATGTTGCCGTTATCCGAGGTGACCGTCCGACCCGCCGTACCAATCAGAACGCCGGCTACAACCGCCAATCCCACGGTGCCGCTCTTCCCCTCACTCGTTGCGGTCAGCGTGGTGGTGCCCGGCGCGATCCCAGTAACCAAACCAGAACCATTCACGGTTGCGACGTTTATCTGGGACGACGTCCAGGTGATCGAGCGCCCCGTCAGCGCAGTGCCACCGGCATCTCTCGTAACCGCGGAAAGCTGCAAGGTCTCCTCGGCGACCATTGACGGCGATGGCGCCGACACCGAGACGGTCGCAACAGGCACCGTGACGGTGATCAACGCCGTCCCGCTCTTTCCTTCACTGGTCGCGGTGATGGTCGCCGTTCCGCCAGACACCGCGGTGACCAGCCCCGAGTTGCTCACCGTCGCCAGTGAGGGAGCGGACGATGTCCACGTTACCGTCTTCCCGGAGAGCGCTTGACCCGTCGCGTCCTTGAGCGTCGCAGTGAGCTGTCGTGTCTCGTTCGGTGTGAGGGACACGGCCGACGGCGACACCTCGATGGTGGATACAGCCGGAATCGCCGGGACGGTCGTCCCATCGCCTCCGCCGCCACCGCATGAGGAGAGGAAAATGAGGATAGCCAGTGATGCACTGCGTGGAGTCGCCGCGATGTGATACATGGAGTTCTCCTAAGGCGTTCGGCCGGCGCTCCCCGTTGTGATGGAGCGATACTAGGTATGAATGCGCAGGAATTGGCCTCCACGGCTCACAGGAGTCTCGCCCTGTTCGCCGAACGGGAAGAATCGGGCCCAACGATGAATGCCCGGCTTTCCGAATCGCGTTTCGATGCGCTGCGTCGCGATGCGCGCACGTTGATGGACGCGTGCAGGCTGGGCGCCGACTCGCCGTTCTTCAACCGGTCAGCCGGCATCAAAGAGATCAATCCCTTTTGCGAACCCCGGCCTCGGCGTGACCGACACTGCCGGATACAGGCCAACGGCGACGGTCGCGGCGGTATCCGCCGGGTACCACATCTCGTTATCGGCGATGAGGGCCGGGACACCGCGTGTCGCCAGGTACTGCGGATTCGCTTCGCTGTGGTATCCCGCGTCGGCGGACTCAAGCATGGCATGCTCTCGGGTTGCTTCAAACTCTCGCGCAACTCGCCAGCGCAACAGCAGTACGTGCTCAGTGGGGCGCGCATCCCTATCGCCGCGCCGGCGTCGGCTGACACGGACGGACTCACCATCGGCATTCGGCGCATCGATCTGGTGCCATATCTCGCCATGCCGGCCATCGTCGTGCGTCGCGGCGCGCATGAGATCGTCACCTCGCAGTTTCACCGCTGGGGCGAAGATCTCGGCGAGGGCATCAACCACACCGTGGCCGCGCACCTGACCAACGCGCCGCCCGTGAAGGCGGTGAACGTCGCCCCGTGGGCGGCGCGATCGCAGCACAACTTCCTGCTGCCGTTGCACGTGACCCGCTTTGAAGGAGTTGCGGAATCTGCCGCGACGACGGGCACGGTCCATGTGCGCACCACATGGGACATCATCCGTCCATTCGACGGCGCGGTGCTTGTGCGCGGCATCACCGACTATCAGGACGGCCGCTTCACGATGGGCGACTACGAATCACTCGTGAGCAACTCAACACCGCCCTCGTTCGCGTCGCCAGCGACATTCGCGCCTGCCTGGGCCGGTTCCGTTCCGACTCACTGCCGCCGCCGAGCTGCTGACACGCGCGTGTCACGGGTGTGGGTGATGCCGACTCCGTCGTTGCTCTGACACCGCCACTGCGTGAGCGCCGTACGAAATCGCAAGCCAGGAACAACGAAGCCCGCGGTCTCCGCATCGGCGCACAGGGTTCGTCAGCACGTCTGATATTCGGAGCCACGCTGGCTCAAGCCGGTCGGGAGGACGGGTCTTGCGCGACGAACTATGACCTATGTCCCCGGTTTCATTTGATCGCCCGCTGCAGAAGCCAGAGGGGCCCGAGTACTCCGGCCCTGGCAGGCGCGACGGGTACGGTCGCGGTGACTCGCGATGGTGCGAGGCGGGCGTCGTCGGTCCAAGCGCCCCGTGCGTACGCCACGCATTGACCTCCTGGCGCGCCGCGGCAATCGTCAACGCCGTCAAACCGCCTACGCCGGTCTTGCTGGTGGCCATCGCGCGTCGCATACTCTCCGTTAGGCCGCCCTGCCAACCTTCCTCGTCCCAGACCGTGACCGACATCAATCGTCTCTTCGCCGACTTCGACCGTGGCGCGATCTCACGCCGCACGCTGCTTCAGGCACTTGGTCTCGCAGCGGTCTCGCTGCCCTTCTCGCGCGCGATGGGGCAAGGTCAATGTGCCGGTCGTGCCGCTGACACAACCGCCAGTTGCATCAAGACCCCGCTCAAGGCGCCGTTTGCGCCAACCGGGTGGAAGACGGTGTTGCTCGATCACTTTTCGATGAAGGTGACCGACGCCGAAAAGGAAGCCGCGTTCTACGCCGCGTTCATGGGTTGGAAGGTGCGCAGCAATGACGAGAACGGCATTTACATGGATATCGGTGACCTTGGCGGCGTCATCATCAAGGGCGGTTACACGCCGCCCTCGCGCGGCGGTGGTCGCGGCAACGCTGGGGCTGGTGGCGGTGGCGGACGCGGTGGCGCCGATAGCGCTGGTGGCCGCGGCGGCGGTGCTGGACGCGGTGCCGGCGCGCCCGGTGGCGCTGGTGGCGCACCGGTGAACAACAATCCGAGCAACATGCCTGCCTGCACCACACCACGGTTTGAACTGATTCAGGGCGCTGGGGCACTGTGGGACGGATACTGCTGGGGCATCGCACCGTGGGACACCAAGAAGGTTGAAGCCGCGCTCAGGGAACGCGGACTCAATCCGGTTGCCGACCACAATCCCAAGGCAGACTTCTTCAGCTTCCATGTGAAGGATCCCGATGGACTGGACGTCCAGATCTCGAACGGCACGAAGAAGAATCGTCGCACGACAAAGCCCAATGGCACACTCAACGCGCCACTGCCCTTTGAACCGATGGGATTCAAGACGGTCTACCTCGACCACATCTCGTTCCAGTGCACGAGTTACAAGGAAACGGTCGCATTCTACGAAGCACTGCTGGGATGGAAGGGCTTGGGCGACGAGGGAAGCCAGAATGAAACCGAGATTGCGCCCGGCATCGGTGGACTCCTCATTCGCGGTGGTAACGCACTGAGTCCAACGTTCCAGATGCCGACAGAGCGCCGCGCCGTGATGAATCACGTCTCGTTCGGTATCACACCGTTTGATGCAGACCAACTGAACGCGGAGTTGTGCAAGCGCGGCCTGCGCGCGCGTGTCGACACCGGCGCGATCGCGTCATCGCCGGATAGGGAAAAGGATATTCACACCGCCGCATACCGGAGTTTTCACACTACCACACCGAACAACTACGACCTGCAGTTCAGCGCAAAGATCAAGGCGGGCAAGCAGGCGGGGCCGATGGGCGGCTGATGGCAAGCCCGCAGGGCGGCCTTTGGTTGCGCTCCGGCGTTATGGCTCACTACCTGTTCACTGTTCACCCCGACTCGCGATGCCCCGCATCAACTTCATCGAGCTACCCACCCGCGATCTGCCCGCGACGCGGGCCTTCTACGCAGCAGTGTTCGCCATGCAGATGACGCCATTCGGCCCCACGTACGCCTGCACGCTGACGGGGGACGTCGACCTTGGCCTCCAAGCAGATCCCACCGAAGCCACGCGGGCACCCTTGCCGGTGATCCAGGTCGATGATCTCGAAGCCACACTCGCCGCGGTGGTGGCCACCGGCGCGCGCATCATTGTACCGATCTTCAGCTTTCCAGGCGGCCGGCGATTTCACTTCGTGGACCCCAGTGGGAACGAACTGGCTGCGATGCAGGCGGACGGCGCATAGCCATCTGCCGGCCAGCGGGCGTTAAGCGGTCCGGCGGCGATTGACTCGTGTCACGTGACGCGGTGCACTTCGGCGTGATCAGGACATTCGCGGACCGCGCGACCGAGGAGCTTCCCGAACGGCGGCGGGAAGCCCTACACCCAGAACGCGTCCCAGTTCGCCTGGTCCTTGAAGTGCTCCGTGCCTTCGACAACCCGGCCGTTCCGGAGCGTGAAGGTGATGCAGCAGTCGGTCGAGAGCACCTTGCCGTTCCGCGTGCCGCTGTCGTGGTGCGGGGGCGCGAATCGTGTGCTTCTGCGCCAAGACCTCCCGAGGTCGATTCGGTTGGGTGCTGAATCCGTTTCTACGCCCGCTGTTCCCCAAGCTCACATTCGCCACCACGCCGGTGCCGAATGACGAACCATGGCTGCCGCTCTCTCGACATCTGACGGATTTCGCGGTTCAGGAGCTCTTCTTCGGATGGATGTTTCTCGCTTCGGGTACCTTGGCGTCCGCTCCGCATGCTCCGCCACCGGCGCTCCAAGCTAGCGCTATGCCTCGGTAAAGGGCCCGTAGCATTCGGGTGCGTTGAACCGCATCATGAAGCAGGCAGCGCACAAGATCCTGCGCCAGGAGTACCACCTGCACAACTACCTCATCATGGTGCCACCGAGCGGCACGCGCTCCATTGTCGGCGTCGCCACGTTACTGGGCATCTGCGCGCTTACCGCGTGGTGGCCTGCACCGCTGCGAGCTCAGGCGCCCGCCTACTTCAAGGCGCTCACCGTCCCGCCTTCCACCGTCGGCACCTGTCTCGAGCCGGCCTTGAATCCCGATATCACCACCCGGCGCCGGTCGGCACCTCGGCTGGTGATATCGAGTCGTATGCCGGACGCGCGGAGGGAAATGTCTCTCGTGCGTGACTCCACCGGGGCGGTGATCGGTTTCAACGAGAGGGTCAATGTGTCAACCGGACGGTTCGCCAGCGCCGGTGAGTCAATCATCGCGTCCCTGCGCGCGGACGGGCGCGTAGTAGGGGTCGTGATGCGCACGGAAATCCAGATGTCGGATACCGGATTGCGTTCGTTCGACTCGGCCTCGTTGCGACGGATGCGTGAGAGCGCCAAACAGACGTCGCACCAGTTGGAGCTGGACGCATCGGGTCAGGCTCAGGTACGCGTGCTGGTCGCGTGGTTGTCCACGCGATGCCCCGGATGAGGGAGGACACGCCGGCGGCACCAGATTCGGGAGATCAAGCATCCACCCGCGTCACCTTACCGTTCAAAGCAACAGGAGTACCATGTCATGGACGCAGACGGGCGCGCGGCACAACGCGCAGGAAGTGACGGAGAGGAACGGAACCTTGCTTCCATCACTCCGTTCTTCATCGTGAAAGACCTGCAGGCCTCGATTTCGCACTACATCGAACGCTTCGGATTCGCACTGGATTTCCAGGGACCTCCCGACGACATCTACTATGGCCAGGTAAGCCGAGATGGCATCAGCATCATGCTCAAGGCGATCGGTCCTGACGTGCGTCCTTGTCCCAACCACACACGCCACGAATGGGCGCGCTGGGAGGCGTACATCTACACCCTGGATCCCGACACACTGTTCCACGAGTTCAGGCAGCGCGGTGCGTCATTCGTGAAGGAGTTGTCGTTCATCGACAGCGGTCTCTGGGGCTTCGAAGTGACTGATGCCGACGGGTACGTCCTGGCCTTTTTTCACACCCGCAACGAGTAGGTTTCCGAGGCCCGCAGGCTCATCTTGTGTGCTTATCATGATGCACCTTGTCCTGAGGTTCGGGGATGCGTGTGGTGCCCCTCTCGGATGCGCATTGGCATTGACGATTCGGATTGATCTCAACGCCAGGGTTCCAACGTGTCTGCCCAGCAAACGGCAATCGTGGGCCAACCAGTCCGCATTGACACAATATGACCGGCGGCGGGGTCAATCCAAACCCAACCCGCGCGCTTGCGGCGTGACGCACGCGCCGGGATATTTGGCGTCGGTGTCACGGGACACCTCCGGTCCGCGGAAAGGGCAGCGCCCACCTGTGCAGTGTCAGTTCCCATGCGCCCTCTTCGGGCCGATGGTGCGGACGCCGGCCATCACGAAGGAGGCGTCCCATGGCATCACCGTTCCGACGCGCGCTCCCCGAGCGCGCCAACCTCGCGCAGCAGAAGACGCTGGCGAAAGAGATGCTGCGCGCGTTTGCCCGCGACCATCCTGAGGCAGTGGCGCGCGTTCGCGACGTGCTCCCAGACAAACCGCGTATCGTGCTCGCTGACGTGCAGTTTGTGTTGGCGCGCGAGTATGGCTTTCACGACTGGGGCGCCCTCAAGCGCGACATCGAGCAGCGCATGGCAGAGGCGCGGCCCCCGCACCAGCAGATGCACGACGCGATGCGTCATCATGACGCCGCCGCGGTGAGACGCCTGCTGTCGCAGCACGCGCCGTTCCGACCGCTCATCAACGCGCCGCTATTCTCCTTCAACGCGCCCGCCATCGTCGCGTGTGCATCCGACGTCGCGATGGTGGACGTGCTGCTTGAGTTCGGTGCCGACCCGAACCGACGCAGCGAGTGGTGGGCTGGTCCGTTCCACGCGCTGCATGTGGCAACCGGCGCGGCGGCTGAACGCCTGCTCGCCGCCGGCGCAATTCCTGACGCCTGCGCCGCCGCGCACCTGGACGACGTCGAGCTGCTGGCGTCGATGCTCGCATCCGACCCGCAACGCGTCGCCGAGCGTGGCGGTGATGGGCAGACACCGCTGCATTTCGCGCAATCGCAGCGTGCCGTCGATCTGCTGCTCGACGCAGGGGCCGATATTGATGCGCGCGACGTCGATCATCGGGCCACTGCGGCGGAATGGATGCTTGACCGGGCGCGCGGTGCGGGACGTTATGCGCTGGCGCGCTATCTCGTGCAACGCGGCGCGTCCGTTGACGTCTTCCTCGCCGCAGCGCTGGGGCTTACTGACGTCGCCAGCGCGATGGTGCGAGACAACCCCGCGCTGCTCGAGGAGCACACCGGTCGTGGTCGGTACGGAGACGTGCCACCGAGCAGTTCGCACATCTATCTCTGGACCATCGGGAGCAACCGCTCACCACTGGACGTCGCCGCGCAGTTCGGGCACGACAATACCCTCGACGCGATGCTGCCCTTTGCGACACCCGTGCACCGACTGCGTCTGGCATGTCGTCGCGCGGATGCCGACAGCGCGCGTGATCTGCTGCGCGAATACCCACAGCTGGTCTCGTCGCTCGGTGCTGATGATCAGCGCGCGATCACCGACGCCGCCTGGGACGGGAATGCGCCAGCCGTGGCGTTGATGCTGGAACTCGGTTTCGATCCTGCAACGCCCGGTCAGGATCAGGGAACCGCGTTGCACTGTGCATCGTGGCAGGGGTCCGCGTCAACCGTCGCGGCACTCCTCGCCACGGCCGCCGGACAGGCGCTCATCAACCGTCGCGAGGCGAATCATCAGAGCACGCCACTTGGCTGGTGCTGTCATGGATCGTTGAACGGTCCGCCAAACGGCGAATTCGCGCAGGTGGCAAGGCTGCTGCTTGCCGCCGGAGCGCCGCTTGAGACGTTTGATGCGTCGGACGACGTGGAGGCGGTCCTGGCGGCGATGGAGGTTGAGGAATTCTGAGGGCCCTACTCTGTCGGCAGCGTCGCGCGGTAGGCGTTGATGGCGTTGATCGTGGCCGTCCCGCGCACCTCGGCCACCTTGCGGCTGAGGTCCTGCGGCCAGGCGAGCGATTGGAACTTGATGCCGTTGATCTCGGCCTGGCCAGCTTTCACGCGCTTTGGGAAGCGGATCGATCAACGTATCATTGACACATGACGGTATTCATGGATCCTGAAATGAGACACAGGCCCTTCCGACACCTTTACATCGTTGGCGTGTGGCTGCTCGCAATTCCAGCGGTCTTGCTGTGCGGCTTTGCTGGGCTATTGCTGATGCCCATTGTGCCCTTCTTTATGGCCGCGCCGCTGCTTGGTGCGCTCGTGCTCACGTTTCCCCTCATCGAAGACCGTCCACACTATCGACCCCTTTTCGTCATCGGTCTGTTTCTCGGTCAGGTTGCCGCCGCCTACGCCGCGATCCTGCTCCTGGCCGGGACGCCCGCGGCGTGGAGGCGCAACACCGGCGAAGCTGCGTGGCTGATCGGCACTATTCTCCCCTTCGCGATTATTGCCGTCGTCCTGCTCGGAGCGCGCCGCGATGACAGGCATACGCCTTTGACCACTCCAGCGCCACATGTGCACGGAGAGTTGTAGCTGTCAGCCCCTCGGACCGTTGTCATCATGATGAAGCATCGCTTGCGGGCGCATCCACGCGGTACGGCCATGGCCGTGGCCATCGGGCTGGCGTCGTGCATGTCCGCCACGGTGCGGGCGCAGGGGCCGACCACGATGGCCGACAGTATGGCCCTGGCAATCACGATCTACGGCGTCGCGTTCACCAACGGGACTCAAACGGCTCATGCCGCAACCCAGCCGGAACTGGTCTGCGTTCAGGGGCCAGATCCTGGCGTCGATCCGCCGCGTGTGGTTATCGATGCGCTACAGCAGGGTCGCGCAATGCTCCTTCGGCCAATGTCCGCTTGCAAGGTTATGCTGCTGGGCGCCGCGCCGCGCGGGACGTCGCTGGTCGTCGACACCCTGACAGGCAAGCGAGGTATCTCCGTGTCCGTCGGCGAACCGTCGTTTGCAACGGATGGGAGCTTCACGGTTGCGACCGGGTACTACCAGCACGGGCTGTCGGCCGCCAGTTGGGTCTGCAAGGGGCGGCGGCGCAGTGATCAGAGCTGGGAGATCACCTCGTGCACGATGCAATGGATCTCGTGATGGAGGGCCCTCCCGCCACCGTCTACCTTTTCACACGATCCAACACCTTCTTCATCCGGTCAAAGTCCGCCCTTCGCTCAACGTCACTTTGGGAGAGCCCCTTTTCGGCTTCTTGTACATAATCCCGGAACGATGGCCCGCCAGCGAGTTTGAAGTTGGGATCGGCACCGTGTTCAAGCAGCGCCGCACACACGCCCCAACGATTCAATCGTGCTGCCCTCCATAGCGGTGTCATCGGACCAACGGCCTTATCAAACACGGCCGTCGCATTGGGGTCTGCACCGAACTCCAGCAACGCTCGCACCGCTGCTTCGGGTGTTCCGGTGGCGGCGACGGCCTCAAAAAGAATCGAGTATTCCAGGTGCACCTGGTACGCATTGGCATCGGCGCCTTGCTCCAGGAGCAAGCGCAGCAGCTCCACACGACCGCCCTGTGCGGCGCTGAAGTGCGGCGGGACGTCCAGGGCCTTTGTGCTATCGAATTTTGCTCCAGCGGCCAGCAGCAGTCGGACGCCTTCAAGCTTCTCCTCATCCCGATAGCCGGCATAGGACGCCTCTGAAATCGCGTTGGCCAGCAACGCGCCCCGCTCATTGAGCCGTTCGACAGGCGATTGCAGCAGGACTTTGAGCTTGTCCAAGTCGCCTCCACGAATGGCCCGGGCAATTTGGTCCCGCTGCTGATCTTCGAAAATGGGCTGGGCATCTTCCATCTTGTACCGCGCCTCATTCCGCGCAATACGCTGCTTCTCTTGCCACACTGGCCAGATCTGAAAGAACAGAATTGGCAGGGCGACCAACCCCAACGCCACGTACTTCGTCCAATTGAAGGGCAAGACGTTCAGCCCGACCAACACGACCACCGCAATGAACGCCAACACAAAGAAGGCTTGCCCAAACCCCCGGGTTGCCGCATCGCCACCTTTCGCAGGGGACAGGGCCTCGGCGCCCGCAACCAGGCAGATGATTCCGACGGCCACCCAATTGAGGACGGCGACGATTTTGGCAGGACTCATGGGCGTTCGGGGAAAACGGTTGGCGGTTCAGCGCGAAAGCGAGAATTCGAACGGGGCTTGCATCAGTTGTTTCACCCGTTTGCCACCAATCATGGCCGGCTCAAAGCGCATGTCGGCGAGCGCCGCGCGCACGGCGTCGGTGAAGCCCTGATGATCCGATTTGACGGCCTTGAACGTGGACATGTCCGGCACGCCGTCAGCATCAACGACAAACTGCGCGAGCACACGACCTTCGATCTTGCTGTTGCGCAGCTCCTCCGGATATCGCGGTCCTTTCACGCCCGGTCGCGCTTGCGCGGGCTTCTCGACCTGAAAATCGAAGTATGGCAGCGACGAATTCGTGGGAATTGGCTTGACCGTTGACTCGTTGGCAGGCGTCGGTCCGGCAAGTGAAAATGCGAACGGCATGGACACCAGTTGGCGGACATCGCGCCCATTCACGCGTGCGGCGGTGTAGCGCATCTCGGCCAGCGACGCTTTTACGGCGGCGCCGAACGCTGCGCGTGCCTCCGTCTGGTCCGCCCCTTCGCTGGTGGTCACACGCACAATCTTCAGTGTCGCCGTATCCACCGTGCCATCGGCGTTCACGACAAACTGCGCAAACACGTTCGCCGTGACGCCGGCCGCGCGCATGGACTCGGGGTAGCGCGGGCCGCGACTCCCCGGCAGCAACACGGCCTCCTGTCGCTGGTCGGCTTCCGGCGTCACCGTCGCGGTGGCGGCCGACGACGTCGGCGTTGTGGCAACGCGGGCCGTGGTCGGTGGTTCAACCGGCGACGGCGCCGTCAGGTTCGAAGACACGCGCGGCGAACACGCCGCGGCAATGGCAAGCGTACCAGTGGCGGCGGCCGCGAGGGCGTGCCATACACGGAAACGAATCACAGTGGTCTGCATGGCTTGAATTCTCCGCTGAAGTTGGGCGGCGGTCGGTGAAAGTGTGGGTACGTAACGCGCGGTGCCGTGGCGGTGCGCAATGAGCAGGAGCAGTCGGGCGTAGGGCGCGGGATCGGCACCCCTGAGCGTGCGGGTATCGCAGTCAATTTCCATGGCGAGACGAAAGCGCGAGGCCAACCACCAGAGGGCGGTATTCCACGGCATCAGAGCCGTTGACAACACACCCAGCCACACCACGCGCGAATCGCCGGCGCGACAATGCTCCTGTTCGTGCGTGAGCACCAGCGCCCTCAGCGATGGGTCAAGCTCAAGCAGCCACGTCGGGACAATCACCCGTGGCGTGATAACACCGATGGCCGCAGGTCCAAGGGCATCGTGCACCAACACCGGCGCCCCGTCAATGTCGGCGCGGCGCGCCTCACGTTGCACGCGGCGCAGCATGAATGCCGCGCGCACGAGCTGCCACAGCAACGTGGCCGACGCGACCACCCACAAGGTGAGCAGCACCGGGTCCAGACGTCCCATCGCCGCGGTCCAGTCAAACGATGGCGCGTGAGCGATCGGCACGACAGTGTTGCCCAGTCCCTGGACCACCTCGCCCACCGCACCGGTAGGTGGCGCAGACTGCACGAAGAACGGCGCGAGCATCGGCCACCCCACACACGCGAGGATGGCCAGCATCCACGGCGTTCGGCGCGCCCCGCGTGCGAGGCGCAGCAGATGTTCGGCGGCAAGCGCGGCCAGCGACACGAGCCCGGAGAACACCAGGGCACCCAGCATCCAGCGCGCGATCACTTGGCACGCTCCCGGATTACACGCGCCAGCTGTTGGAGCTCCTCGGCCGAGACCCCGTGCTGGTCAACCAGTTGCGCGAGGAGTGCCTGCGGAGATCCATCGAAGAACTCCGACACCAGGCGCGTGAGCGCTGTGCGTTGCGCGGTGTGCTGCTGGACACGGGGGAAGTAGCGATGCCCGCGCCCTTCCTCCTCGCGCCGCACGAACCGCTTGGCTTCGAGGTTGCGCATGATGGTCAGCACCGTGGTGTACGCAAGTCCGGCGTCGAGTCGCTCGCGCACCTCCGCGACCGTCCCCGAACCGATTTCCCACAGTACGGCCATCACTTCAAGTTCGCGCTCACCCAACGTCGCATTGACCATGACTCCCCCGCGCTCAGTGGTCTTCCTACTAGCCTGATAGTAGATACCACCGACGGACCGGGTTTGTCAACTATGCCGATAGTAGGTCATGCGGGCCATGCCGCCGACGGGGCGCGGGAGACGGCGTTGGACGGCGGTCCCGATGCGTCGTGCATTCGAGGCAAGGTCACGGCAGCACCGTGAGCGTGATAATCACAACTAACGGCTTCCGACTCTCAAAGTCCGTGCCGCGCACGGTCAGGCGATGTTCGCCTGGCGTGGCGAGGAGCAGTGTCACCCGGTGCGGGATACGTGACAACGCTTGCGTGCATCCCACATTGGTGACGGCCAGCGCCCGATTGTACGGCGTCACGGTGATTCCGCGTCGACCGACTGACACGTCGGTGCGCTCACGACCCCAGCAGCCGTCCGCGCCGAACGTGTTCACCGTGAGCTCGAACGGCTGCCCTGCGCGCAGTTGCGTCGGTGACAACTCGATGAGCGACAGACTGGAGAACATCGGTGCCAAGAGTGCCGCACCATCGGCTGGGTTGTCCGGTCCGGTGGCGTCGTGGCACGCAACCGACGCGAGCAGCAACGTCGCGGAGATCGCCCACCGGGCGCGACTAGTACGGTTTGAATGCACGCGCGGATACTCCTGATGTCGTGGACCCGATGCTCGTCGGTGCGCTGCAATTCATAACCACCGGGAGCAAGCACGCGTCACGCCGGTCGCTCACGAATCCACACAATTGAACTCGCCGTCGGCCCGGCAGGACGTGGTAGCGGTTTGCCGGCCGCGATGGCGGTGGCGGCCGCCGTCGCGACCTCGATGGCATTGGCCGCCGCGTTCGCGGCCGCCGTCGCCGAGTCTGGCCGTGGCGGTGGCGGCGGCGGTGCCGGATTCCGATTGAACCGGGCGTAGTGCGGAATGGCCGTCATGGGCGCTCCGTTCGCGAACGCACCGGTAATAACCGTCACCCCACCCAGCAGATCACCGCGCCACTCTGTGGTGAGTGGTGCGTCGGGCGCCAGCACCCCGTCAATGTCCTGATCCACCTTCTCGATGTTATACACGAGCGGTCCGTACCGGAGCGCCACGCGGCCGACGTCCGCCTCGATCCTGGCGTCGGCCCGCACGCGCTGCACCGTCATGGGCAGCGCCAACTCGATCGTGTCGCCCGCGCTCCACCTGCGCGTCACCACCGCATACCCGTTCACCACATTCATCCGCTCGGCGCGACCATTCACCTTGAGCGACGAGATCCCGTCTGCTTTCGGCGTGGCCGCATACAACGCGCTCGCATCGCGCGTCGGCATGCGGATGTTGATCGAAAACCGCGCGGGCACCGTGGGATTCACCGTGATCGCGACGTTGCCGCTCCAGGGGTAGTTCGTGTCCTGCACCATTTCGACATCGGTACCCGCCACCTTGTCCACAAGGACTCTGCTTCCCGCAAACAAGTTGACGTGGATCGCCTGCGTATCTTTCGAATACATCCACGTGGGCAGCATGAGCAGCGTGCGCGGAATGTTGCCGGTGCAGCACGGAACCCCATGCCAGGCCGAGCGTGGGCCCGTCTGTGCCAGCGGATTGGTATAGAAAAATGCGGTGCCCTCCAGGTCGAGTGCCCCCAGCAACGCGTTGTAGAGCGTCTGCTCGAAGAGGTCGGCATATTTCGCGTCATGGTACGCGAGATGCAGCTTCCACTGAAAGAAGATCTCGCCGCAACTGGAACAGGCTTCGCAGTAGGCATTATTGCGGAGCGAATAGTTGGGCCCGAATCCTTCTGATGTTTCTCCGCTCCCGACACCACCGGTGAGGTAGTACTTCTTGTGGGTGATGTTGTCCCAGAGCGACTTGACGGCGCTTTGGTAGTCGACGTCGTGCGTTTCGACGGCCACATCGGCCATCGCCGAATAGTTGTACACGGCGCGCACCGCATGGCCCACGGCTTCGTACTGCTGTGTCACCGGTACATGACTCTGGTCGTACTCCGATCCGTTGCCACGACAATCCAGCAGGAACTTGGCCAGGGCAACGTACCGATCACCTTTGCCACCGCCTTCCACTTCGTTCACAAAACGGCCGAAACGCACGAGCGCCTGCTCCATCTCCTGATGCCCGTCAAACCATTCCTGCTTGGGAGCGGGGCCGATGTGGTCGGCCCAGCAGTCACAGAGCCTCTTCGCGGCCGTGTACAGTCGGTCATCCTTACGGTCGGTCATCGAGTAGTGGTTGATTGCCGACTCGATGAAATAGCCCGCCACGTATCCCTCATGGTTGGCTCGCGCCGACGCACTCCAGCGCTGCGTCCAGGGTTGTGACGAGCCACCCGGAATTCCAGGCCCATCCGGTCGCGGCACATCGCGGAGCGTGAGGGCCGTGTGCAGATACCCATCGGGATGCTGCGCGGCGAGAATGATGGGAATCCATTCGTTGAGCGTGGTGCGCATGTGATTCTGCGCGGCGACGATCTCGGTGTCACCCTGCGGATCCACCATCAACGCCAGACTCATCGACTCCACGGTTTGGTGCACCCACGCGTTCGAAAACACATACCCGCGGTGCGCCGCATGCGGTTCGCCGCGCAGCGCCTTGGCCGCTTCGATGAAGTTGTCCAGGCCGCCGTCGCCGCGACCGGCGGGAATATCCGTGCGCGTGCACTGCTCGATGCAGTGCGGAATCCATTTCGTGATGAGGATTTTTGTGCGCGCGCTCCACAGCGGGCTCGTGATCGTGTGACGCGTGGTCACCACCGGCGACAGCTGCTTGACCGGTGGCGGTAGTTCCACCTTCACCGTGAGTGTCGACTCGGCCGTCGTGTCGCCATTGTTGGCGGTCACTCGCAACACGTAGTCGCCGGCCGCCGAGAAGGTCGCCGTGGTGCTGGCGGCGTTCGGGTCGGCAAAGGTGACCGTGCCCGGACCTGACACTTTGCTCCATGTGGTTCGTGGCGCCGGACCCGTGGGGGCGGACGCGGCGGCACCTCGTCGTCCACGCCCCGGCCTTGGCGGTGTACCGTACCCTGCCCATCCGTTCAAGTAGGTTTTTCCGTGTTTCATCACCACCCGATCGACACCGGCAACCGCGTTGACCGGCTCGGTGTTGACCAGTCTGGTAACTTCCGGCTCGGCGTGTGACGTCAACGCAAACGCCTGACCGATCGGCGTCGCGCTCACGGTCACCAGCACACTGGCCGTGAACCGTTGCAGGAGCTCGCGCCGGGTGAGATCCTTGCCAGAGTCGTGGTTGCTCATATCGTTGACTTACGGGCGTGGCGACGGGGCGTCAACCTTTGGGGCATCATGAAACGGATTATTCTTTCGGTACTCGGTACCCTGCTGTTCGCCGGCGTCGCGCGGGCGCAGTCGCACACCCTGTATGCCGGCGAGTGGAAACTCGCGTTTACCTCGCAAGGCAATTCGGGCGAACTCACTGCCAAACCCACGCCGTGGATCACCTTCACCGCCACGGTTGTGCAAGTGGACAGCACGCTGGGTGGTGCCATGCGATCGGATGGTCCGAACGGACAGTTTGGCTGCCGGCTACGGGCGGGCGCCTGCACGGCCGGGCGCATGCGCCTGTCGTGGGATGAACAGGATTGGCAGGTCTTCGAATTCACCTTGGACGCTGGTTCCACCACTACCGGCAAGGGACGCGCGGAAATCCGGTTCCCCGATGGTGGCGTCGACAGGTACACGTTCGTGATCTCGAGACCATGACATGAGCACGTTTACGGACGAGGGCGCGATGTCGGCACACTCGGCGGCTCGAACAGCCGTTTGTTTGGCGCCTGATCGACGCGCCGGGGTGCGGGCGGTGGCGTCGCGCCGTGTGCGGCCATCGGGGTGATCCATGATGACAACCACCAGCGAAATTTCTCGTCCTGATGCAGCACCAGAAACCGTGGTCCGGCGCCGGTCATTGCCGATGCCGTGAAGGGCAACATGGCGCTCTGGATATACTGACCGCGTTCGTCGTAGTAGTCGAGCATACGTCCCTGTCGGTCGGACACAACGCCGAGCAGCACCACGAAGCCGCCGTCCACGACTGACGCATCAACAACAAACGGCTGCTGCACGTGTGCACGGTCGTCTGGCGTGTCGACGCGGGGGTATGCGTCATCGATGGTCGCCTGCGGCAAGGCGCCCGGCGCACGCAGCGGCAAAGGGGGCAATCGCGGGCAATCGCGGCGGCACGCCCGCCCCGGAGGCGGTCGGCGCGCTGACAATCAGTACTTCGCGTCCAGTGAGGAGCAGCAGCGCCGCGAGTCGCCGTCGCCAAAGCGCAGGCGCGACGCCGACGGGCCGGTGATCCGATGTCGGCCAACCAGCCTCGTCGTCGCTGGGGCTGCCGGTCAGTGTGAACGCCTCGAGTATGCGACGGTCACCCAGCTGCCGCACCTGCAGTAGTGTCGACGGCACCGTCCACAGTCGCGCCACGAGAACGTTCCTCATGGCGCTACTGCATATCGAGGCGACCGTCGTATCGCTCGCGTGACTGGGGCGCCTGGGCGTTGCCTACTGCCGTCGCACACTCACCGCATAGCGACCGGACCCGTAGCCGCTCAGTCGCACCAGATAGTCACCGACAGGCAACGTTCCTGAGAGGCGAGAGCAATAGTCGTTGTTGTCGTAATCGATGTCATCGTTCGAACTCAACTGTGTGCCGCCCGCCGTGAAGAGTGTCAGGATGGGATCGGCCTCCACCGCCCAGCCACAGGCGCCGACATGCCCGACCGCTTCAATGAGGTAGTTGCTGACCACGCGAATACGCAACCGAAAGAAGTCGACATCGTTCGCACCCGAAAACGTTCCGATCATGTAACCATCCGGGAGCAACTCGTCGGAACCTTCCGGCGTGTCGTTGGGCTCCAATTCCGAGGCGCCAGCCAGGGCGAAGTTGGCCGCATACAGTCCTGCACCATCCACCACCACCGATGTCGGCGCTGCAGCAGAACCCAGTGCTCCCCACGGTCGCATTGGCACCCCGAAAATTCCGTCGCTGTACTCGTCGACGCCTGCGAACACCCAGTATGGACCGTCGGGAAGTCCTGTGAACCCGAACGTCCCACCAACTCCGGCCGTCACCGTTTGCACGGTCGCGCCGGTCGTGGCGTTCACAAGTCGTACGAACAACGTGCGCGGCGGCACTGTGGTGGCCGCGAATATTCACCATGTTCACCGGCCGGTGCCGAAGAACTGGTCCCATCCGGGTGCACCAAGGTCAATCGTATAGTTGATGAGACGCGCCTTGAGCTGTGCGGGCGTGAGGCCCGGTTCACGTGAAAGCAGGGTGCGGCCATCCCGGCACGTGCGGCGCGGCCATGGACGTCCCCTGCCACGAATCCACGATCGGAGTGCCGTTCTGGAAGTTCCGTGGAGGAGTACACGCCATGCGTCGCGCCGAAACTGACGTCTCCACCCGGGGCGGCAATGTCCACATTGGCACCGTAGGACGAATACGACGCGCGGGCCGGGAGGGCGCGACAGCCGCAACCGACACCGGTTCCGGATACGACGCGGGATAGTTGCGGCGTGGCGTTGTTGCTGTTCCCGGCCGAGGCGATGATCAGGGAGCCATTGATGAAGGCGGCCTGACGGCGTTCGCCATCACCACACTGGGGCTCGAGCCTCCGAGACTCATGTTGATGACGCGTGCCGGACCGCCCGCCGCGGGACTGTGCCACCAATGCCATTGTCGACGGGCAGCCAGCCGCGTACAGGACACCCTGCGCGATGTCGTAGCTGGTGCCACCACCGGCGATGCTCATCACACGCACCGGTCGGATGCGCTCGACAATTGACGCCCACCACGCCGCTGGAGTTGTTGCGGATCGCCCCAACGTGCCGGATACGTGGAGTCCGTGATTCCGCGCATCACACCACGTGCAATGCCACTGGCGCGGCTTGACGGCTGGGTGGGATTGCTGTCGTAACCGTCGCCGTCGCCGGTGACATCTATGGAACCGCCCGCGCACAGTGGCGCGCTGGACGAGGACACGAAGTCAAAGCCACGTGAGCACGCCGACCATGGCCGGGGGTCGAAGCGTATGCCGTCGTCGACCACAGCGATGAGTACGCTCGGACTGCCGGTCGTGACCGTCCAGGCCAACGGCAACTGTATGATGTTATAGTGCCACGACTGCTCCACGTATCGCGAGTTACCCGGATACCACGCCGCCGCCGGGATACGTGTTGATCAGGCCGCCAGCGCGAATGGTACGGTCAACAAGGATTGCAGCGAAACCGGGGCGGACCGACCGGCCTCGCGCAATCAGGAATTCCGCATGGCGGTCGGCGGACCCGATGCGTGGTCATGATGTAGTTGCGCTCTACCGCCTGCACGCGCGCATCGCGACGAAGCGACTCGACACCGCGTCTCATCCGCGCCCGGCACGAGCCTGAGGCGAGCGGTCAGCGCGCTTACGAGACGGAAACGTGGTGACGTCCCCTCGCCAACGGTCGGCGCAACGCGGGCTTCAATTGCCATCCGCACCGCGCCACTGCGGTGGCCTGTCGATACGCTTGCGCACCCATTGCCGGAGCACCAATACCGTTCGCCGATACGTCACCAGCAATTCGCCGGGCACGTACGGGTCGGTCGGAGTGGCCGTCGCAGACGTCGGCGGTCGCCGCGGGGGAGCGGCGCGCGCGCCGGCTTGGTGCGCACGGCTGCCGGTGGCTGGATGTTGGCCGCATAGCCGGTAAGCCGACGATGCACGCCGCCGCCGCGCACCGCCGCATCCGCGACGGTCACGAGGGCGGCACCGCTACCGGTGATGGTTCCACGAATGACCCCGTTCGGCGCACCGACCGCCGTGAACTGCGCCTGCGCCGACGGCACCGTCGCCTACGCGCCGGTGACAGTGCTGTTACCCGCATAGCGCGACAGCGTGTGGTCCGTGGCCGCGTTGCCATTGGCATCGGTCACTGCTTGCGCCGGATTCACCGTTCCTGTTCCCTGCGTGACGGTGAAGTTCATGTCGACGCCGGCCACGGGGTTGCCGAACGCGTCGCGCACACCCGCAACCAGCGGTTGCGGCAGCGCATTCCCCGCCAGACCGTTCTGCGCGTTGCCGGACGCCGCAATCACCGTGGACGGATTGCCCGCGCTCAGCGCGAACGCTTCGCTGCTTGCCGTCGACGTGGACGGAGCCTGCAACCGCAGCACTTTCAGGCCAACCGGGCCTCCGATGGCGAGCACCGTAAACGTCACGACGCCACCATTGGCCGTTGCGGTGGCGCCGGACACCACCGTGCCACCACCGCCTGTGCCCCCGACACTTGCGGTCACGACGGTCGCATTGTCGGTGCTCACGCGATTGCCCCGCGCATCCTGCAACTCGCCCTGCGGCTGAATGGTGAACGCAACACCGGCGCGCGCGGGCGACGGTTGTCGCAGAAATATCAAGCGTGCGGCACGCTGCCGTACTTGCATGGTGCGTTCGCCCTGCGCGGACCCGCTGACCCCGCGGACGATCGCCGATCCTTCGGCGATTGCGGTCATCAGCCCGTTGCCGTCAACCGTGACGACTGCGGGATTTCCCGACGTCCACGTAACGGTCCGCCCCGTGATCGGATTGCCGCGCGAGTCTCGCGCTGCGGCGATCGCACGCGCGGTATCACCGATGGCGCGAATGGTGTCCGTGGCGAACGTGACGGTCACCTGCGACGCGGTTTGCCGAACCGACACCGCACACTGCCCGTCGCGCCGCCCACGGCGGCGCTGATCGGGTGCTGCCGTTCCCGATCGCAGTGCCAGTCCGTTGGCGACGGTCGCGACTCCGGGGTTGGATGAGCTCCAGGTGAACGTGAGATTGCCAACCGCGGCGCCCTTGGCCGTCTTGCCGGTGGCACTCATCGTGATGGTCTCGCCGATGGCCGAGAGCAACTGCGAGGGCGCGGCGATCGCAATCGATGTCACGCTGGCCGGACCGGTGGGACCGTCACGCCTCCACAGCCGCCGAGCACAACCAGCGCGAGCACCGCAATCCGTCGGCGAATCATCGAAGCATCCGGGCCGCATGGTTGCGCGGGCAGCGGCGCGCCTGTCGGGGGCCGCGTGCGAGACCGGTTATTGTAGAACGCGCGATCGCGAGACGGCTCATTCTCCCTTTTTGTGCGGAGGCCACGCCCATTACCCACGACCGTTCTCCATCGCGTCAGGAATAATCTGCAGCGCCCGGAAGGTCACTGTGTACACCACCCCCGGCCACGCCATGACGGTGAAACTGCCCTGCAGCACCCCGGGCGTCATGGTGGTATTGATGGTGTTCTTCATGACGTACGAGGTTGGGTCCAGTTCATCGGTACCAATCCAGTATTCACCGGAAAGCCCACCGCCTCCGAGTGGTCCCAAGGAGAAGCGCTTGTCGTCGGCCAGCCCATAGTGGATCGCCCGCGGAGGCTCGACGATGCCTCGCACGTTCGCACCCTGACCCGCGGGAACTTGCTGCAGTCTGGCCTCGCCGGCACTCACGTAGATGTGGTTGTCACCGAAGCGGGCGGCGAGCGCATTCATCCCGTTCACCACGTAGTTGTAGTAGAGCAGGTCCACGTCCGGGTCGTTGAGCGTACCGGCACGGGTCACGGTGGCCGATTCGATTCGCCACATGGCGGTGACACGGGGGCCCACCTGCACGACCGCTTGCGCGGTGCCAAGCTGAAGCCGGGGAATGATGCCGACGTGGACGTCCACCTCGACAAGATCGGAGCCGCCGCCCTGTCCGCTCCTCGCCAGATAGTTCGCTGTCCCTTGCTGGGTAAGCGTCCCGAGTGGCACCGAAAGATCTCCGTAGTTCGCGGTGTTGCGCCAGCGGAAGGACAGGCTCTCCGTGCCCTGCCACGCCGGCTCCAACTCTACGCGGAGTCCCACTTGCTGGCCGCCAACCAAGTCGGTCGATGCCGGAACGAGCTTCACCACATAGCGGGGAATGACCTCGATGATTGCGTCCGCCTGTCCAATGGGTGTGAACGTCTCCCCGATAACCCTTGAGATGAGCTTGCCCAGGATGGGATCGTATTTCGCTTGTTCGTACTCCGGCACACGAACAAGCGCCTTCACCGTGATCTTGTCGCCTTTGGGGAATACCGCCGATTGCTGCGAGGGTGGAAACGCCGTGTACGAAATGGCCTTCGACTGCGTGCGTTGCGTTCCCAGCGAGACGGTGCCCGCATTTTGTGTCGCTGTCCACTCGAAGTAGAGCTCTGGGCTCCCGTACACCTGGGCGAGATTGCCGGCACGATCGAAGATCACGGCGGACAGCGGAACCGAACCGCTGTACTGCACCAGCGACGACGACGGCTGCAACTCGACCGTGAGATTCAAATCCGCCTTCACACTGGTAATGGCTGATGCCAGCCCCACCAACGGTCCGTTGGGAACGCGACGACCTTGTATCTCGACGCGCACGAAATCGAGGTCGCCCGCGGGAAGAATCGGCACGGACGCCGTGTATTGAATCGTGTTGTCCAACTGTGCGCCAAGGCCACCGTTCGACCCGGTCGTGGTCCAGACGTATTGCAGCGTGTTGGAGGGTCGATTGCTCCCGGGAATCGTGGCGGCGAATACCACCGAACGACGCCCCTGATTCACGCTGCCCTGACCCGGCGTCAAGGTCGCCGGGGGTGTTGCTCAACGGCTGCCATTGGGTGCCGTTCCACCGCTGGATGGTCAGGTCGCCGGGCAGCGCCCATGGTGGGAGTGCCGTCTGATCGTAACGGATGGTGACCGTCACAGGCTGCGCGAACTGGGTGCCGTTTGGACCAAGCTGATACCGCACGCCACCCGCCAGCCAGTAGCCCTCCGGATCGGCGACCGCATCACTGATTGGGTTCACCGACACGGCCACCTTCGCCGGAACGGCGCCGGCTGGTATCACCAACGTGATGGCACCGCCGGCGGCGACAATCGTGCCGCCGGCTGGACTTACCGAGCCGCCTTCGGCCACCGTGACGACTGCGGTGCCGCTCTGGCCATCAAGCGTAGCAGTAATGGTAGACTGACCGGGCGCGACGGCGCTCACCAATCCGTTCGCGCTCACCGTGGCCACGGTCTGGCTGCTTGAGCTCCAGCTCACGGCCCGCGTCACGGTCCCGCCCTTTGTGTCCGTCACCGCAGCGGTGAGCTGGGTGGTCTCAAGGGGAACCAGGTTCGCGGTTCCCGGCGTCACCGAGACACTGGCAACCGGTGGCGGTGAAGACGGTGGCGCGTCAACCGTCCCGCCGCCGCCACATGCGGTTAGCACAAGGGTGGCAAGCAGACGGAGTCGACGCACGTCGCATACGGTGTTGGTCATACCATTTGTAGCGCAAAGGGTTGCTCCCGCGGATCACGGGAGCGCGTTTTGCGACTACTGCTTCATCAATACGACGCCCCCGGGCCCCGTCAATAGGAGTTCGACCCAGGGGGCGAAGGAAATCAGCCGATGCGCGCCTTACCCATGGAGCGGCGTTGACACACCCAGCTTGAACCCGTCCGGATCGTTGAACTGGAACATCCGCGCGCCCCAGGGACGGTCGGCCGGCTCACTGAGGAGCGTCCAGCCGGACGCGGTGATCCGAGCGGCGGTCGCGTCGACATCGGCGGGCGTCGGCACATTGATCTGCAGGTAGAACCCCTGCCCTTTGACGCGGTCCCAGCCGAGCTTGCCATCGTCCTGATTGAGGACAATGCGGATATCGCCCGCGCTGATGACGGCGGCGACAACCTTGCCTTCGTACTCGAACGATTGGTCCACGGCAAAACCGATGGCATCGCTATACCAGCGGAGGGAGGCCTGGAGATCCTTGCAAGTGATTGAGCAGCCCAGTGTAGTCGCGTTGAGCTTGGCGGAATTGGTCATCGCTATCTCGGGGAAGGGTGAGCGTGTGCCGCCAAACGATCGAACAGCACGGGTGGCGGGCAAGATAACCGGGGAACACGAGCGCCTGCCACCATGCGTGAGCAGGACCTTGTGGGATGGGGAGTCGCGGCGCCGTTCAGCACAGAGGCCACCACTTGCATCATCGAGCCGCTCCCGTATGGCAAGTGTCCGGTAAGCGCACTGGAGCACCGCCGTCGGCGACGCGTTCCACGCTTGACGGGCCACGACGCCTCCATACTATTCACCACTAGACCGAACGGTCTAGTTTGTTTTCGTACTCATCATTCCAAAGGTGCGCGATGCGAGTAGCCCGAGAGCAGGTGGACGTACGGATGGCAATCCCCGGCGTCGTGATCCGTCAACAGAAGAATTTTGGCAATGTGCGCGGATTCGACCGGATCAGTGCCGAATACTTCTCGCTCGCGGCGGGCGTGGACACCACGGAGCTGTTCAAGGGGCTTAAACATGATCTCTGCCAGTGCCCGCACTGGGGTTATGTGCTGTCGGGAGCGCTCACCACCACTGACGAGCATGGCGTTGAGGAGACTGTGCGCATGAACGACTTGTTCCATTGGCCGGCCGGACACAACGTTCGCGTGGACGCCGACGCGGAGATCGTGATGTTCAGCCCGGAACATGAGCACAGTCAGGTAATTGACCACATGATTGCGAAGGTCTCCACCTGACGAACGCCACCAAGCAGCGCTTGCTCGACGTTGGCCTCGCCATGCTCCTTGAGCATGGGTACCACGGCCTGGGTATCCAGGCCGTGCTGGAGGCCGCGCGTGCGCCCAAGGGTTCGTTCTATCACCACTTTGCCGACAAAGAGGACTTTGCCCTCCACGTCATCGACCAGTACATGGTGGGGGTGCACGCGGGGCTCGACGCCTGTCTCGGATCGACTGATCGGCCGCCATTGGCGCGGGTGCGCCTTTTCTTCGAGATGACGCAGCAGGCCTATGAGCGAGAAGGGTACCTGGGCTGCCTGCTCGGCGGCCTCGGGCAGGAGCTCTCGGGAGCCAACGAGGTCTTTCGCGTCCGTATCGAGCAGTGCCTCTCGCAGATCGCCGAGCGGACCGGTGCATGTCTCGAGGAGGCGCGTCGCGCTGGTGAGATTCCGGCGAACACGGACACCACGCGAATGGCAAGCCTCCTCGTGGATTGCTGGGAAGGTGCCGCGCTGCGCAGTCGACTTCGCGGTGAGCCGTCCTCGCTCACCGCCATGCTCGACTTCTTTTTTCGTTCGGCTGAGGTCGCGGGACGTGCGTTCTGAGGCGACTCACCATGGACAGGATCGCGACGCAGTAGCGGCAACGGGTTGGCCGGACGACTCTACCGGATACTGGAAGCATGGACGCACGAACTCCACGGCCTCACGCGATACCCCTGACCTATGATTGACGGTGACATTATCGCCGGTGCACTTGAGTTGATCGGCCACGCATTTGAGTCCCTGTCGGACAAGCCCAATCCCCGGCAATTCGACGATTCGGACCAATCACCACTCACGCCGCGCGAACGCGAACTGGCCGCCGCCATTCGTGACCGCCGGAAAGTGTCTGCCAAGACCGCCGAGGACCTGGTGCGCTGGCTCCGCACCCGGAATCCGTGACGCGCTGTCACGATCACGACAACCATCGGTGAGTTCCAACTGACAGGAGGGCACCATGCCCATGTTCCAGGGACGAATGCGCGAGGCGCGCGCTCACTCGGAAGCCCCCCGTGGACGGTCACTGCCTCGTGGGCGTTCGGGGCGCATCGCGCTTGTGCTGCTCGGATTGCTGGTCGGCGCCTGGGCGGTGTATCGGCCTGAGGTACAGCGTCCGTTCGATTTCATCGATTTCCCGGAGTCGATCCTCATTCTGAAGCGCCACGACTCGGTCCTTGCGCAGTTCTCTGCGTTCACGTCGTCGTATTGGCGCGAGGCGCGCTTCAACCCGATGATGTACCTGAGTGTGGTGTTGAAGTGGAAGATGTTCGGCTGGTGGACACCCGGTTGGCAGTTGATGCGCTTTGCCACCATGAGCACCATCGTGCTGCTCGCGTACGCGCTGCTTCGACGACTAGGCATCTCGGCGTTGGGCGCTCTGGGCGGTGCAACGGTGTTCATCATTGCGCCCCCGGCCGTGCGTGGATGGATTCGACTATCCTCTGCCGAACCGCTGGCGACGCTCCTGGTGCTTGTCGCCACGCTCATGGCCACGCGCATTCAGGAAACGCGGCACCGACTCGGCGCGGTCCTGTCGATCGCCGTGCTGGGCGCCCTCGTGGTATTGACCAAGGAGATGCTCGCCGTCGCGTTCCTGCTTCCGATATTCGTGGTGTTGACCGTGCGTCCGTCCGGACGCCTTGGTGCACCGCGCCTTTCCGATGGCAGACTGACGACAGTCGGATTGGCGGTCCTTGTGTTGGGTGCAAGTATCACCCCGTCGATTTGGGCGTTTGTCAGCGCGCCGAAGGCATCGTACGGAAAGCTGTTCGGTTCTGCGGCTCCGTCGGTGCTTGATGGGCTGGGCGTAGCGCTGGCCGCGCTGCTGCCATTCGTGCCGACCACCGGCGACGTTGGAGTGCTGCTGGTCGGAGTGGCGTACGCCGGACTGTTACTCGCCGGTCTGCCGCTCGCACTGACCGCGTCGGATGAGCGCTCTCATACAACCACGCTGCTGTCTTTGGCCGCGATCCTGCCCCTCGCGTGCGGCCTGGCGTACCTCCCCTGGCCCCACTTCCAAATGGTGTACGCGCTCCCGTTTCTTTTCGGCGAGGCCGCGATGGTCGCTGTCGCGATCAGCCAGTTGGAGCGACTCGGCCGTATCGCTGGTGTCGGCGCGTGTGTCGCGTGGTGCCTGGTGTTGACGTACGCGATACCGGATGCCTTATCGAGCGCGCGGCGCATTCAGGCCACACAGGTGGTCACGGGCGATCTGATCGCGCGCCTGGCGAATCGGCAAGGCGTCGATTCCGTCCTGGTGGTTGGCCCGGAAACCGTTTTTGATCCGCGTGCCCGGTTTGCGCCTCGGCTCACCATGGCCGCGAGCTCGCAGGGGCTTCGCATTCCGACCACGGTCGATGTATCGTGCGCCGTTGGCGCGATTGCCGCCGGTGTGCGACCCAATGTGCTGGTGGTCTGGTCAACCCTTGCGTGTGGCGTCCCACCGATGCCGGGCGAGTCGATTCGACGTGACTTTCCTCGTTTTGACTGGCGCGCCTTTCGGTGGCGTGAAGCGTCCATGCGATTGGACATTCTGGCGGCCAGATCGGTCAAGGAGGAATAGTGCCCGTGCACACCATGACCCGATTCACCTGCGCCACTGATGCGCGATGCGACGTGGCAAACATTCAGGGGTTCTATCCATCGCCCGTCACGATTGCGATCACCATCGGCGCGCGCTCGACACGCCACATCGTGACGCCGCTGGTGACGCTGTACTATCCCAATGGCCCAACGTGCGATCCAACGTGTCGGAAACAGTCCATCAGACTGGCGGCGCCCTGATGCGGCCGTTCCAGAGCACCGGGGTGCGAACGCTGCCTGTGGCGCTGGCGTTGCTGGTGTCGTCGCTGGCAGTCGCGAGCTGCAACTGGGCCGGCGGCTGCGCCGGCGTCGGCTACCACGCGGTCCATGTGACCATTCGGGACCAGCAGGGGAATCCGATAGCGATTGGTGCGACGGTCACGCTGCATGACGGAGCGTATCTCGAGCGAGCCGGCACGCAATATGATCCGCTCAACGTGTACGCGGCGGCGGATCGCGGCGGGCGACGGTATGATATTCAGGTTACGAAGTCACACTACAACGAACGCTGGGTGCGGGGCGTGCGCGCGCCGGGCGGCGGATGCGTCACCGGTCACGAGGAAGAGCCCGTGACGATCACGGTGCCGGTGGTGCTCACCTTGGCAGCCGGTGCGCCACCGGTGCGATCGGTCTCTTTGCTGCCACCGCACATTCTGCTCGATCGTCCGCCGTGGCAAGGCGTTGGTACATTCACGGCGTATGTGGATGCCAACGTGGGTTTGTCGCGCGATGTCCTCTGGCGCATATCGGGCGACACCGGTTCCGTCGACTTTGATGCCGCGACCGGCACCGTGCGATACCGCTGTCGATCCCGCAGCGGGAACCTCATCGTGACCGCGCGGTCCATCGAGGACACGCTGGTTTTTGGCGTCGCGGACGTAGCCGTGCAGGGACATCCGGCAACGCCGGCCGATCCGCCGTGTAGCTGACGCCACACCCAACAACACCCGTCTCCTTTGCGGATCGCGTCCGCAAGCGCCAGCGCGGCGCGATAAACAATCCACAGGCGGGCGGCATCAAAGCGATACGTGTTCCACCCAACCACCTTGCTGTCTCCAGACTCTGCCCATGCCCATCGCTCCATACGCCCGACGCCTGTCGGTTGGCCTGCTGTCGCTGACCCTCCTGAGTGCCGCGCCATCGGGCGACGTTGTACCCACCGCAACCATGAGCGCGGTGCGAATGGCGCACACGGCCACCACACTGCGGGACGGTCGTGTGCTGGTGGCCGGTGGGTTCACCGATGAAGCCGACGCCGCACGCAGCGCCGAGTTGTTCGACCCTGCCACCAGTCGCTTCACGCGCTTGCCACGCATGCTCACGGTACGCCACAGCCATACCGCCACCGTGTTACCCAACGGCAAGGTGTTGATTGTCGGTGGCTACGCGTCGGGGTCGGGCACCACCGGCGCGGCCGAACTGTTTGATCCAACGACCAACACGTTCGCGCCCACGGGGTCGCTCGTGGCGGCGCGGGCCGGCCATGTGGCCGTACTGCTTGGCAACGGCAAGGTGCTCATTGCGGGTGGTGTGGGACCGTCGTGGACGTTCCTGTCCAGCGCCGAGCTGTACGATCCGGCCACCGGACGCTTCTCACCAACAGGATCTCTGACGGTGGCCCGCGAGAGCCACATCGCGGTGCGCCTGCAGGACGGTCGTGTGCTGATTGCCGGTGGCCACCGGGGCCGCCGTGCCGACATCATCTTGTATGCGTCGGCGGAAACGTACAACCCCGCTTCGGGAACGTTCAGCGCCGTGGGAGACATGCGGGTGCGCCGTCACAAGCACGACGCCGTCATGTTGCGTGATGGTCGCGTGCTGATTACCGGCGGCTCCGATGAACGTGACAGCGACGGCGTCTACAACTCCACTGAGTTGTTCGACGCGACCACCGGATCGTTTGCCGCGGGTCCGCTGATGACTCGCGGACGGTACAAGCACAACGGGAGCTCGGTACTGCTGCCCAACGGCCTGGTGCTGCTGGCCGGCGGTGCGTCGCATGCGGAGACATTCGATCCGCGCAGTCGCACGTTTGCCGCAGTGCCAGGCGACGCGAAACTCACTGGCCAGTTCTCGGCAGTGGCACCACTGGGAACCGGCCAGGTGCTGATCACGGGCGGGTACGGATCAGATCGGGGGCCTCAGGCGTCGGCCTGGCTGTATCGCCCGTGAGCAACAACGCGCATCAAGCGGCGCTATGCCACGACACGCCCCGTGAGAACGCGCTTGCGGCGTGACAGAATCCCCGCGCTGACCAGCACCACCACCAGACCCACCGGAAAGACCTCAACAAACGTGTACGAGATGTTCACGAGCGGATTCTTGTACTGCTCCTTGAACGTTTCCATCTTGCGGGTCTGTTCGGCAATTTCGGCGTCGGATTTGCCCGACGCCTTCGCCTTGTCCACCACCTGCGCCGCGTACTTCTCGGCGAAGTCCGGCATGAAGTTGTAGTACACCACCTCCCAGGTGGCCACGTAACAGACACAGGCAATGAGGGTGATGAGCAGGCCCACCTTGAACGCCCGGCCGAAGGCGATGGTGCCGTCCAGGACCTGATCGCGATACGACCGAATGCCAAAGAACACCATGAGGAAGGCGGCGATCATGGTGGTGAAGCCCAGGATCTCGCCGGCTTCAAAGCCGATGCGATCCTGGAAGACGGCAGTGGTGAGCATCAGGACCGCGAATATTCCGCCAGCGATCAGGCCGTACGTCCAGACTGTCTTCTTCATGATGGACTCCGAGTGAAGGGGTGGCGCGAGACTAGCGCCACACGTCCGGGAATTCCGTCACCCGATCGGGTGATTTTGACCGAAATGCACGAAAATCATGCGAACGGGTGACCCTACGGGATGAGTCCCAGGCGTTGACCCACCTGCACCGCCTGCGTGCGTCGATTGACACTCAGCTTTTCGAACAACCGGCTGGAGTGGGTCTTGACGGTGTTTTCGCTGACGAAGAGGCGATCGGCGATTTCGCGGTTCGTCAGGCCGGCCGCGATCAGCGCGAGAATCTCGAGTTCGCGCTTGGTAATGCGGTGCGCCTCGCGCGCCGCTCCGTCGGGAGGGACATCGGACATCGGGACCGGCGCGACGGGCTGAGGTTGCGCCACCGACCTTGGGCGGCCGGTGATCCGCGTGCCGAGGGCCAGCCCCAGCAATACGAACACGACGGCGATCAAGCCGCCGTAGATCTCAATGGAATGTTCGATGACGATGTAGCGATACTCGATGTAGCGCAGCAGGACGACCAGCAGGCCGCCAAGCATGCCATACAGGAGGACATATCGCTTCATGCCGCGGTTGCCGAAAGAAGGGCTATCCATTTTGGTCGGCGGAGAATGTCACGGCCCCGGCGCTCGTGCAAGGCGGACCAGCCGAGCCAAAGACCGCGGGCAGCCTTGGCTGTGCTCGACACCTGTCCACCTTGGCTGCAAATTGACGCCGTATCCGAGAAGAGCCCCTACTTCATCGAGGCTATCGTGACTGTGCGCGTATTGCCGGCCAGGTTCCGTGTGTCGCTGCTGCTGGGTGTGGTGGTCCTGTCGGCCTGCGGTGGCGGGGGGAGTGATGCGCCCACCACTCCGGCGCCCACGCCGGCATTCTCGCTCAGTGTTGGTGGCACTACGCCGGCGGCAATCGCGCAATCGGCCAGTGGCAGCGCCACGGTCACCGTCGCTCGCTCGGGTGGCTTCACGGGCGCCGTTTCGCTCGCCGTGGAAGGAGCGCCCTCCGGCGTGACGGTGACGCCGGCCACGATCTCGGTAGCCAGTGGCAGCACCACCGCGTCGCTCACCATCGACGTGGCATTGACGGTACCGGCGGGCTCCTATCCGCTCACCATTCGTGGTACCGCATCGGGGCCGGCGACACAAACGACGACGTTGACGCTGGTGGTGGTCACACGACCCGCTTCCGTGACGATGACGCGCGCCAATACCGGCGCCATCACCGGGAATGCCGGCGGACCGGCCATCAACTTCACAGTCATTCTCAATCGCATCGAGTATCTGGGGGCCGTGACGCTTGAACTCGCGTCCAGCCTGCCGGCCGGCGTGACGGCCACCTTTGCCCCGTCGCCCACCACCGGCAACTCGGTTGTCGTGACCCTCACGTACGCCGCCAACGCGGTAGCTGGTTCGTATACCGCCGAACTGCGCGGCACTGGCACCGGCATTACCGCGGCGACGTTGTCCGTGCCGTTCACGGTGGTGGGCACGGCGTCGATGACCGTGAGCGTCAGTCGCCCGACCGTCTCCACGCCGCAGAATGGCAGCGGACTGACGTCGGTCACTATCGCCCGCACGAATTTCACCACGGCGGTTACGCTGGCCGTGGTCGGACTGCCGGCGGGCGTGACGGGTACGTTCGAGAACAACCCCACCGCGTCAAACAGCACCACACTCAACTTCACCGTAGGCGCTGCGGTCGTGCCCGGGAGCTACCCACTCACGGTGTCTGCGTCGACGCCCGGCGTGCCCACGGCGTCGGTCAGCATGACCCTGATCATCACGGCGGTTGGCACCGGCGGCAATTTCTCCATCCGTTTCTGTGGCGCGGCCGAAGACATTCCCATCTGGTTGGGATACAGCGTGGGCAACTCGTGGGTGCGTGTGGTCATCGGTGCCAACAACACGTTCTCGTACGATCTTGGCACGCAGGGTTCCGTCGCCTGGGTCAACCAGCGTGGTGCCGACGACTTCCGCATCACCGTGTTTGCCGGTTTGCGCGACGAGTTGGCGGTCCTGACCGCATCGCAGTGCCCGTCGCCATCCAATCGCACCGCCACTGGCACGGCCACGGGCATTGGTGTGGCCGATGTGGCGCAGGTCATTCTCGGACCGCGCGCGCCCACCGCAGCGCCCACCTTCGCCACAGCGAACTTCAGCTTCACCGCATTGCCTGACGGCGCGATGGATCTGCTCGCGACGCGTTCATCCATTGAGTCCAGCGCCCTGGTGGTGAATCGCGTGTTCGTGCAACGCGCGGTCAATCCGGCCAACGGTGGTTCGGTGGGCACCATCGACCTGGCCAATGCCAGCGTGCCCGAAAGCAAGACGCTCACCATTCAGGGCGCCGTGGGCGGTGAGCAATTGCTGGCGTCGGCGTCCCTGCGTACCGCCAATGGTGCTTCGATTTCCCTGGGATCGGCGCTGATCAGCAGCGGCAACAGCGGGCCGTATCGACATCTTGCAGCGTCACAACTGCAAACGGGAGACTTTCACACCGTGCAAGCGTCCGCCACGCTCACCGGTGGCGGATACACCACCACGCGTAGCGTCACGCACACCCTGTCGTCACCAGCGGCCACGGCCGTCACCCTTGGCGCGGCCCTTGGCGAGCCGTTCGTCTTTGTGCTCGATAACACCAACAATCGTGCACGATATCAGTCGTTGATTCCCTTCAACAACGACTACCTGCGACTGTTCACCGCCGGATGGTTCCAGCAGTCCGGGAACACCCGTCGTGAATTCGTGATCACGGCCACCGAAGCCATGACGCCCATCACCACAGGCAATCGGGGCACGAATGCCAGCCTCACGGCCCCGAACTTCACCAATGCCTCGGGTTTCGATGCGCTGTGGGAACCACGCACGAATCTCCCCGCCAACTATCTGGTCACGGCCAGCGGATGGAGCGCCGCCGGCGGTATCAGCGCGCCACTCGCGGATGGCGTGATCACCAGAAGCTGGTCACGATTTGGACCGGTGCCGTAAGACGGTGCGGCGGACGTGCCGAGGGGGCGATTACGGCGCCCTCGGCAATCGCACTTGAAACACAGTTCGCCCCGGCGCGGAGTCCACCGCAATCTCACCTTCCTGTTTCTTCAGCAGCCGACGCACGATATCAAGGCCCAGCCCGGTCCCCTTCCCCACTCCCTTGGTGGTGAAGAACGGATCAAAGATTCGTCCGACGATGTCGGCCGGAATACCCGGGCCGTCGTCGACAACGCGTACCACGACCCAATCCAGATCGCGTTCGGCCGTCACCGCCACATGACCGCTGGCCGCCACGGCGTCCAGCGCATTCTCAATCAGGTTCATCCACACCTGGTTGAGCTCTGCGCCTACCGCGTAGGCGCGCGGCAGGTCATCGGGAAGCGATAGCGCAATCTGGGCGTTCTTCGTGCGGGTCTTCGCACCCAGCATGATGAGGGTATCCGCGATACCCTGACGAATATCCACCGGCTCGGGCGTGGGCGCATGATCCATGTAGGTGAAGCCCTTCACGGATCCCACCAGGTCGTGAATGCGCGTCGCCGCCGCTTCGATATCGCCGGCCAATGTGCGCACGCTGCAGCCAGCGGCCATCCACTTGAGCGCTGCATTGAGCACGCCGGGGTCGACCGTCGCCGCCAATGTGTCGATTGCATCGATGGTCACGCCGGTCTCGGCCAGCACACTCGCGCAGCGTTCATCCGCATCGTGGTCGGCCAACCAATCCGCGAACTCGTCCTCGCGATCAGACCGGCCCATCGTGGAACGCATGGCGGTGGGCGCCGATCGCAGGCACATGGCGCGAATCTCGTCGATGGTCGCCAATTGCTCGTTGGACAGGCGCGCCGCGCCAAGCTGTCGCGCCGCTGTCTCCGAGGCGTCAAGGCTTTCCGTGAGCAGTTTTGCGCCACGCACCACCGCCGACGCCGGATTGTTCAACTCGTGCGCGAGACCGGCCGCGAGCTTGCCCAGCGACACCAGCTTTTCGTCACGCAGATCGCTGGAGGTGAATTGCCGCGCGCGATCGAGCATGGCATGCACCATGACCGCCGTCATGGCGGGGCACTCGCGAATCATCTCGGGGAAATGTTCACGCGCTACTTCCAGCTGCTCCGTCGCTTCCTCCGCCACTACATCGCCGGGCGGGTTGGTGCCTCGTGAAAACGGCAGCAGCCCGCTGACGTCTCCGGCTCCCCACTCGATGATCTTGTGAGACCCGGCACCGCGATCCACGCGAATGGCGAGGTGTCCGGTGAGCACGACATTCAGCGATTGCGCACCGACACCACGCTTCAAGAACGCTTCGCCGACGGCAAGACGGCGTATCGTCGCATGCGCAATCAGCCAGGCATGCTCGCTGGCAGGCGCTGCGCCCAAGGCCCGGTGTTGCGCCAGCCGAGTCATCAGGTCCGCTTTCTCTGCCTCCGTGAACATCGACTAGACCGTCCGCAGGTAGCGATGCACGGAATAGACGGCGGCGGAACCTTCGCCCACCGCCGCAGCCACGCGTCGATTGGCCCCCGAGCGCACGTCGCCTGCGGCGAACACGCCCGGGATGCTCGTCTCGAATGCGTACGGCGTGCGGGCCAGTGGCCATCCGCGCGGCCTGCCATGCTCCATCGGCAAGTCGGTGCCCGTGATCACGAATCCCGCATCGTCACATTCCAGCACATCGACAAAGGCATCCGTGTGTGGTTGTACACCGATGAAGATGAACATGGCCGAGAGCGGTATCGTGCGAAGTTCATTGGTCTTGACGCTTTTCAGGACGACGGCCTTGAGCTCGGTGTCGCCCTGCACGCCGTCCACCTCCACTTCGGCCACCACGTCGATGTTCGGTGTCGCACGGATACGCTCCACGAGGTAATTGGACATCACCGGCGCGAGATCGGGGGCGCGGATGATCATGGTGACCTTGCGCGCGTATCGCGAGAAGAACAGCGCACCCTGACCCGCCGAATTGGCTCCTCCAATCACGCAGATGTCACGGTCGCGGTAGCGCGCGGCTTCCGTCATGGCCGCGCCATAATACACCCCAACGCCTTGCAGCGACTCGAGGCCAGGAACAGTCAACATCTTCGCGCTCATGCCGGTGGTGATGATCACCGTGTAGGTGGTGAGTTCCGTGCCATCGGCGAGCACCACCACCCGATAGGGGTCGTCGCGACGAAGGCCAACCACCTCCTGCCCGGTGAGCACTTCTGCGCCGAAGCGTCGGGCCTGTGAACTGGCGCGCTGTGCGAGGTCCGCGCCGGTGACTCCGGCAGGGAAACCCAGATAGTTCTCGATCATTGAGCTGGTGCCCGCCTGACCGCCTGGCGCCTCCGCTTCGACAATCACCGTGCGCAGCCCTTCCGATGCGGCATACACCGCGTGCGCCAAGCCAGCCGGCCCTCCGCCGACGATGACCACGTCGTAGAACGGGCGATTGGCGTGCGTCTGCATACCGGCCTTTGTCGCCAGGTCCACCTGGGACGGCGCAATGAGATGCGTTCCATCCGGGAACAGCACCACCGGCAAGCGGGTCAGATCACCGGCGATGGATTCGGCCAGCGCGCGCGCCGTGGCGTCCTGATCGAGGTCAACCCATTCGTACGGCACGCGGTTGCGCGAGAGAAATTCCTTGGCCGTGAATGACTGCGGCGACCACTGCGAACCCAGCAGACGGATGCCTTCGAACGACGGAATCACACGCGCGCGCCACTCGGCGAGGAGATCATCAAGCACGGGATACAAACGGTGCTCCGGCGGATCCCACGGCTTCATGAGGTAGTGATCGAGCGCAATGTCATTGATGCCGGCAATTGCCACCTCGGTGTCCGCGTACGCGGTGAGCAGCACGCGACGAGCGGTCGGGTGCAGCTTCATCACCTCGCGCAGCAGCTCGATGCCTGACATGCCGGGCATGCGCTGGTCCACCAGAAAGAGCGCCACCGGGGTGTTGCGCGCGGCGAGTTCACGGGCCGCCTCAAGTCCTTCCGCCGGCGATCCGGCTTTCATGATGCGGTAGTCGGCGCGATAGCGATGTCGCAGGTCGCGCTCAATCGCCGCCAGGACCGACGGATCATCGTCGACGGAAAGGATGACAGGTTTGGTCACGCGCGGTTCCATGAGTTTGACGCCGGTCAAGAGAGAGCAACGGTGAGGGCCCGCAGGCGGTCAGCGACGATGTATCACCGCGCTGCACTTGATTTCAACGCGCGCGGCCGGTCGTGGCAGCGCACTGACGGCCAGCGTGGCGCGCGCCGGAGGATCGACGCGAAAAACTCGATGTAGGCGCCGTTCATCGCGGCGTAGTCGGCCATGTCCACGAGAAACACCGTGCACTCCGCGACATCGGCCATCGTCGCGCCCGCGGCCATCAACGACGTGCGGATGTTTTCCATGGTCTGACGCGTTTGCACGGCCACCCCGCCATCGATGATGTCCTGAGTGCCGGGCTTGATCCCGGTCATGCCCGACACGAATACCTGGCCGCCGTCGCGAATCGCGACGGAGTACGCCGGCACCAGCGGCGAGATGCCGGGAGGATTCACCACCTGACGGTGCATGGCGGGCGCGCAGGCGGCCAGCGACAGCGTAGCGACGAACGTCGCAAAACGATTGAGGCGCATGAAAGCGGAATACCGGGCGTGAGGGGGCGTGAAAAGCCGGTGGGCGGTGTGGTGGTTCACTTGCGCCCCGGCACGATGATCGGTTCAAACCACGTCGGGAAGATGTACCGGCTGGTCGGCGACGCAGCGGCAACCTCCTGCTGGAAGCGCTTCCGGTCAGCCAGTGCCGCCGGCGCGGGGTTGGGATTGCCGTAGGCGTCTGCGTGCGAGGCGATGACGAGCGCCGGCTTGCCGAGTGCGCGCATCAGGCGCCCGGTGAAATCATGAATCTCGAGTCGCTGGCTGTTCGCGCCAACCAACGCGATGTCCGGCCGCAGCCCCTCCATCTCGCGCTCGATGTAATTCATGGAACCCATGATGAGCACTTCATGACCGGCCATACGCAGCAGATACGCGATGTTTCCACCCTCCACGTAGTCCTTGCGACGTAACGGCGCGCGCAGTCCTCGTGGCGCGGTGCCGACGATGCCGCGGCCATTGTTGTAGTACTGCTTGTGATCGAGTGCGCTGTGAATGTTGGGAATCACGCGCAATGAGAAGTCACCGAATTCGTAGTCTTCGCCGCCAATCACCGTGATGAGCGAGGTATCGGGCACGTCATAGGCGCGCGCCAGATTGGCCGCCGTTTCGTGCCCGATGATGATGGCGCCCGTCTTGCGCGAGATATATCCCGCATCGAGCGCATGATCGGGGTGGCCGTGCGTGATCAGGATATAGTCCGCCTTCTTCACGTGCTGGTTGATCAGCACCGTGTCCGGCGGATAGAACGCATTGGGCCCCACCTCCGGCGCCGGACCGGTGGGCGTCCACCGCGCGAACTGGGTGAGGAACGGGTCCACCAGAATCACCTTGTTGCCGTCGGTGATCTCGAACCCGGCGTTCCCCAGGTACGTCAGGCGAATCTCACCCTTGCGCAGCGCCGCCTGAGCGGGCGCTGGGGTCGATCGCGCGGGCTGTGCGGCGGCCGGCGCGCCCAACAGGAACGGGACCACGAGCAGGTGACTCAACGTGATACGACGCGACATAGGCACTCCAGTAGGAAACCGTCAGACGGCAGTCACCGCCCTCGAAGAACGTCGACAAAATGCGCTCGGCGCGCGAGTTTATCAAATGATGGACGCACACTCTGCTCTCCCGGATCGGTGATCGTTGTCCCTCCACGTCGTGCTGGTGCACCCTGAGATCCACTGGAACACCGGGAATGCGGGGCGCACCTGCCTCGCTGCCGGGGCCACCTTGCATCTGATCGAGCCATTGGGCTTTTCGCTCGACGAACGCGAGGTGAAGCGCGCGGGCCTTGACTACTGGGAGCACGTGGAGATCCGGGTGTGGCCCGACTGGGACTCGTTCGAGCGCGCGTTGCCGTCGCTGGGTGAACCGTACTTTCTCTCCACCAAGGCCACGCGGCTGCTGTGGGACGCCCCACTCGCGTCGGCATCCGGGGTCGTGCTCATTTTCGGGCGCGAGACCGGTGGACTGCCCGCCGATCCGCACGAACGGTATCGCGATCGATTCGTGGGTTTGCCCATTGCGTCTCCCCGGGTACGCTCCCTCAACCTGTCGTCGAGCGTGGCGATCGCGGTGTACGAGGTGTTGCGGCAGCGGCGCAGCGGCGCCGGATGAGGCCGCGCGAGCCTAGCCGACAACCCGCCGACCTGATACCATTGCGATTCACCACCACCTGACGTGAGGACACGCATGAAACGCCTGGTCATCGCTGCCCTGTTGGTCGCGGCGCCCCTGACGGCACAAGATACCGCCGCGGCCCGCGGCGGACGGCGCCCGGTGGTCATCACCGACACCGCCCGCGCCCGCGCGCTGTTCGTGAGCAAGTCTCCGGCCGATCTCGCCGGGTGCGGCACGAATTGCGACGCCAATATTCGCCAGCGCGTGCAGACCGACAGTGCCTACGAAGCGCGTGCCAAGGGCGTGATGGAATTCCGGAAAGTGACCTACAAGAGTCGCGTGGATGGTCTGGAGATTCCCGCATACCTGTTCTCGCCACTGGTCAGGAAATCCACGGGACACGCGGCGCTGGTCTGGGTGCACGGCGGCGTGCATTCCAACTGGGGGCTGTCGATGTGGCCCTTCGTGAAGGATGCCGTGGACCGTGGCTATGTGGTGATCACACCGAACTACCGCGGCAGCACCGGGTACGGCGACGTCTTTCACAAGAAGATCGACTACGGCGGGATGGAAGTGGACGACGCCCTGTCGGCGGTGGACTACCTGAAGACGGTGAGTTACGTCGACATGGATCGTCTGGGGATGATGGGATGGAGTCACGGCGGTTTCATCACGGCGCACAATCTCTTCCGCGACGGACAACCGTTCCGGGCCGGTGCCGCGATTGTGCCGGTGACGAATCTCATCTTCCGGTTGTCGGACCACGGCCCGTCGTATGCGCGCGACTACGCTGCCGAAGAGGGCATTCAGGGGTTGCCCTTCGAAAACGTCGAGGAGTACATCAAGCGGTCGCCGGTATTCCAGGCGGAGAACCTGAAGGTGCCGATGCTGGTGCACGTGGCCACCAACGATTGCGATGTGTTCTTCCGCGAGGATCAGCAGTTCGTGTACACCCTGCGCGCGCTCAAGCCTGATCTGGCGGAAACCAAGATCTACATCAATCCGCCGCAGGGCGCCGGGGGGTGCGGACACACATTCAGCCGGCGCGTGAATGCCACCAGCACGGCGCGCGACGATTCACCGGAGCAGATTGACTCGTGGAACCGGACGTGGACGTTCTTCGAGTGGAACCTGCGGCCACTCAGCGAGATTCGAAAAGACAATCAGGAGTGGAAGAAGGACCCGCGCGTCGCGAGTCCTCGCGTGCCGCCGCCACAGTAAGGTCTACCCCCACCCACCACCGCCCGGCGTTTCAATCGTCAGCACGTCGCCGGGCTGCATGGTCATCCGGCACTTGGCCGGCAGCGGCACGCCGTTCAACCGATTCACACCCGCCTGCCCGGCGCCACCACCACTCGCGCCGGGTGGCGACATGCGTCGGCGTTCGGTCAGCAACGTAGCCGTGCATTCGACGAGCGCCTGATAGCGACGCACCACGCCGTCGCCGCCGCGGTGCACCCCCATGCCGCCGCTGCCGCGCCGCACGGAATACTCCACCACCCGCAAGGGATACGCCCGCTCCAGCGATTCCACCGGCGTGTTGCGCGTGTTGCTCATGCCCACATGCACCGCGTCCGGACCATTGCCACGCACGCTGGCGCCCTGACCGCCGCCCAGCGTTTCATAGAAACTCCAGCCCGGCGCGCCCATGGTCACGTTGTTCATGGTGCCCTGTCCGCACGCCGGAATGGGCAGATCGAACATGCCCACCGCCGCTGCCGCATCGGAGAGTGCGGCAAAGCACACATCGGTGATACGCTGCGACAACTCCACGTTCCCAGCCGCTACGGCGCTGGGCCGCTTGGCGTTCGCCACGCAGTCGTCTGGAATGGTCAGTTGCAGTGCGCGCGCCACGCCGTCGTTCACCGGCACATCGTCGTCGCACAATACGCGCAACACGAAGACCGCCGCCGCGCGCGCCACCGCCGGCGGCGCATTCACGTTGCCGCGTACCGCCGGTGACGTGCCTGTCAAATCAAGGAACAAGGTCGAGTGGTCGATGCGTGCCGTAATCACCACGGGAATCGGCGCGTCGCTCACACCGTCGCCTTCCAGTGCGTCGGCTGCATGTCCGCGTGCGCCGTTCAGTTGTGCCAGGCGGGCACGTACCCGGCGCTCGGTGTAGTCCAGCAGCGCATCCACGGCCTGCCCCAGTCGTTCCGCGCCCATTCGGGCATACAGTGCCTGCCATCCTTCGCGGCCCGACTTGCAGGCAGCCCGCTGCGCACGCAGATCCCCCTCCCGTTCCGACGGTGTCCGCACATTGGCCAGCACCAGCCGCATCACGTCGTCCTGCGCCACGCCGTTCCGTTCAATGCGCACCGGCGGCACAATGATGCCTTCCTGAAACAGCTCGGTGGCGCCGAACGGCATGCTGCCGGGGCTCAATCCCCCCACATCGGCATGATGCGCCCGCACCGCGGCATAGCCGATGATCCGCGACGCGTCGGCACGGTCGGCAATCACCTCCACCATCGTGAGATCGGGGAGGTGCGAACCGCCGTGCGAAGGATCGTTGAGCAGGAAGCAATCGCCGGGCGCCGCACCGACGGCGCGTACCGCAGCCACCGACTCCGGCATCGCGCCCAGATGCACGGGAATGTGCGCCGCCTGCGCCACCATGCGCCCGTCCGCATCGAACAGCGCGCACGAGGCATCACGTCGCTCCCGGATGTTCGGCGAAATCGCACTGCGCTCCAGCAGCGTGCCCATCTCCTCAGCCAACATGGCCACGCTCTGCGCAAACACCGTCAACTCCAGCGCATCGAACGGCGTGCGTGGATCACTCATCGCCCGCTCCCGCGTGCTCGCGTGGATATCCCGCTTCGAAGATGAGATCGCGACAGCGGACCATCCACGCCTCCTGCAGATCGGCCATCCGCGCCCCCTTCCCGCGATCGGGCGCCATCGACAACAGCCCTTGCGCCGACGGGTGTGGCACGGCGCGCATCACCAGCGTCGGCAGAGGGGCGTGCGCGAGCACCACGTCCATGGTGCGCGTGGCCACCCGGCCCAGCGTCACCACGCCGCGCAATCCACGCGCCTGCAACGCCATCAGCTCGGCGTTCAATCGCGCCACGTTCTCGGGGCCCTCAAGTTCGCTGCGCGTTGGCGCACGAAATGACAGGCCGTCGTCGGTTGGACACCGGTCGAAGGCGTTTCCCAGTGCCACACCGCGCGCCACCGGACGAAGCGCAGCAGCACGGAATCGCGCGCCATCCCACGGCAGCGTCTCAATGGCCGGCGGCAGTGACACCGCCCCCAGGCGCGACAGTGCCTGATACAGGTGTCGACCAGCGGCGTCGCCAAAGAACGGGAATCCGCTCTTGTCGGCACCCCGCGGCCCGGGCGCTTCACCAACCAGCAACACGTACACCGGACCGCGGTCGGGCAGCAGAGGCGGCACCGGCTCGCCGACAATACGCACCGCCGCCGCACCACGCGTGGCCGATGTCATGTCAACTCCATCATCCAACCACCGATGGGCAGCGCGCGCGCCACCCAGCCCGGCGCCACGCGCATGGTCGCGTCCGCCAAACGCACCACACAGTTGCCCTCCAGCATCCGCGTCATCGCGCGGCCGTCATCCACGTCATCGGGCAACATTCCGTCTCGGACTGGACGGGCAAACTGCACCGGCCACGGCGCACCCCCAACCGCCGAGCGCAGACTGATGCACTCCACGGCGCGATCCAATGCAAAACCGGTGCGCGCCACGTGACGTTCGACAAATCGCTCGGCGATCATGACACCCGTGTCACCCGGTTTGACGGCCACATCGAGTTCATACCCCTGACCCTCGTAGCGTGTGCGAATCCACCACCGTGCCATCGCGGCATTCGAATCGCTGGCGCCCAGGCGTTCCGATTCACTCCGCAGACGTTCGGCCAGCCACGGTGCGTCAATGGCATCGGCGCGCATCACGAGACTGGCCACGCCCTCACGACGCTCAGGCGCCAGCGCCAACCCGATGGCACTCAGCACACCGGCGTGCGGCGGAATCACAATGCGGCGCATCCCCAATCGCTCGGCAAGTCCACACGCATGCAGTGGTCCGCCGCCCCCAAAGGCAATCAACACCGCGTCACGCGGATCGATACCACGTTCCACCGACACGCGTCGAAGCGCGCGCGCCATCGTGGCGTCGGCAGTGGCCAGCAGTGCCTCGGCGGCACGCTCGATAGTCACCCCCAACGGGGTCGCCAAATGCGCCATCGCTTCCCGCGCACGCGCCGCACTGATGGTGACGCCACCACTCCACATCCCTTCCGCGATGTGCCCAAGCACCACGTGCGCATCGGTCACGGTTGGACGCAGGCCCCCGCGCCCATACGCGGCCGGCCCCGGCATAGCACCCGCGCTTTCCGGGCCGGCACGCAGCGCACCGCCGGCATCAATCCAGCCGATACTGCCGCCGCCTGCCGCCACCGCTTCCACCAGCACGCGTGGCAGCGCGATGGGCACTCCAGCCACATCGCCGCCGCGTTCAACCAAAGGCTCCCCGTCGTCAATCAACCCGACGTCGGCGCTCGTACCCCCAATGTCGATGGTGAGTGCGCGCGAAATGCCCAACGCGCGCGCGACGGCGGCCGCGCCAGTAACGCCACCGGCGGGGCCGGACAGCGCCAGTGAGGCCGCGTGTTCAGCCGCATCGCCCGCCGTGAGCGTGCCGCCAGCCGAGGTCATCACCCGCGGCACCGGAAAACCGTTGGCCTGCAGGCGGTCGCCCAACCCGCTCAGGTACCGCCGCACCGCCGGACGCGCATAGGCCTCGGCCACCGTGGTGGCCATGCGCTCGTATTCGCGAATCTCCGGCAACACCGCATGCGAGCAAATGACGTCACAGTGCGGCAACACGGTGGCCAGGGCCTGGCGCAGGGCATCGGCCAAACGCGCTTCGTGCGTATGGTCAGCGTACGCATGCAACAACGTGATGGCCACCGTATCGGGCGCCCGGGCGATCACCTCGATTACGACATCGGCAATGGCCGCATCATCAAGCGCGACCAGCACACCGTCCGGCACCACACGTTCGCGCACCGGAATGACATCGCTGGCGTCCACCAACGGCGCCGGATGATGACGGGTGAGGTCGTACAGCGCCGCGCGCTCCTGTCGCCGCAACTCCAACAGGTCGGTGAAACCGGCGGTGGCGCACGCCACCACACGCGCCCCGCGCCGTTCCAGCAACAGGTTGGTGACCACCGTGGTGCCGTGCGCAATGTAGGCCAGCAATGACGGTGCAATGCCTGAGGCCTGCAGCGCCGCCAGCACACCGGTCGCGCGATCATCCGGATCGCTGAGTACTTTCGCGGTCTGCAACGTGCCATCGGGCGCGATGGCTGCCAGATCGGTGAATGTGCCGCCAACATCGACACCGGCAGCAACGGTCAGGGTACTGTCACGAGGTCCGTTCACGGGCGGGCCAGCCGCGATCGATCGTGACCGAGGCGCCACATCGCCAGCGCAATCGCCACATGCACCGGCACCACCACCGCGAGCACCACGCCACTGACTTGCGCGAACGCCGGCATCGCCTGCAGCGCCGCACCACACAGGGCGAGGAGGGCGATCACCACGCTCACGCCGCGGGCCGCGCGGGTGGGCACACCGCGGGCGATGGAGAGCGGGACCATGACCGCTGCAACCAGCAACAACGGGTGCAGCGACAGCAACGTGGTGTTCGCGCCCATGTACGGCGCGTGCCTGGTAACTGTGGCCGCCAGCAGCAAACCGGTGCCCAGCAGTCCGCCCACGACATACCAGATGGAAACGGCCATGCCCAGCAGCACACGAATCGCGCGTGCGCGCGCGTCGGCCATCACCGCCACCAGTCCGGCCAGCGAGAGGCCAAGGAGCAATGACATCGCCAGTCGATCGGGGGCCTCGTCCGGCAACGGCACGCGATCAGCCGTGAAGAGTGTGGTATCACGCTGTACCAGCCGAATGCGTTTCCCGCTGGCATCGCTCAACACCAACGCGGCGTAGTGCGTCGCCATATGTTCGGGCAGAAATTCCTCATCCCACTGGGACAACGTCTGGTCCGCACGGCGACCAAGTGCCACCTCGATCCCGGCATACATCGGCAGCATCGATCCCAACAGTCGGGCGGTCTCACCGCGCCAGGTGCGTCCGGTACCTGGTCCATTCAACGCCGGATGCAGGCGCCCGCCCAGCACGCGATCCAGCGCGTCACGCAGCTTGGTCGCACAATTCTCACGATAGTAGTCGTAGCGATAGTACTTGTTCGCTTCACGCGAATTCCATTGCAGGAACTCGAACAGTGCCGCGCGTTCAACCGGCGACAGCGCCAGCACCTGTTGTCGAATGGTGCGATTGTCCGCTTTATACACGTCGTTGAACAGCTGGGTGGGATACCCCGCCATGGAATACTTCGTGTCGCCAGTCAGGAATCGCCCCAGGAAGTTCGGCTGGTCGAAGTCGAAGATGCCCCAGTTGTACGCCACGTCGTCACCGGTGAGGCTGTCCCGCACCCCCAGCGCCGCATGTCCGAACCGCTCGAAGAACACATCCGAGGGGCCGTACGTGTACAGCGACACGGTCAGCGACGCACCGCGAATGGCGCGCAGGCTGTCCACCACGGCCGACGCACCGGGCAGCGATGGCATGTCCGACGAGTTCGTTCCGATGGGTGACGCCTGCGCGATGGCGTCGCCGGCGCCCACCATCGTCACCGTCACGGCAACCAGCGCGCGCCGCCAGGACCACCGCATCAGAAGCGAAACTCTTTTCCGTCGTCGGCCGCGCGATAGATCGCCTCGAGCACGCGATGCACGAGCACCTGATCATTGGGCGGCTCGTACGGCGCCTCGTCGCGAATGACCGCCAGGAAGTGCGCAATCTCGGCGCGGTAGCTCTGCAGGAACGGACTCTCGCGTGCCGCCGCTCCCGACGGAGACACGTCGACGCCCCGCCCGTTGAGTTCCTTGGTCACGCGCAACGGTGCCAATCGGGCCGAGCCGCGTGAGGCATGCACTTCAAACCACCAGCGCTCTTCGTCACCGACATACGACCAGGAGATGTCGAAGGCCATGACCAACCCGCCCTCGCACTCCAGGAAGACCTGCATGGCGTCTTCCACCGCCGACGCGGCGCGGCCTCGGCGCATGACGGCCGAAACCCGCACGGGCGCCTTGAAGTCGGCCAGCCACAGCGCGAGGTCGAGCAGCGGGAAGCCCTGCTCGAGGAAGGCACCGCCACCCGCCTCGGCGCGCCGATGCCGCCAACCTTCGGCGCCGCGCTGGACCATCAGTGCGCCCGTCCGGATGGACGTGACCTGACCCAGTTCGCCGTTGCGGAGGAACTGATCCATCGCCTGCACGTCGGCGCGGAAACGCAGGTTGGTCCCCACCACCAGTCGGCGATCCACCTTGTTGGCCGCCGCAATGCACCGTTCCACACCGCGTGACGTGAGTGACAGCGGGCGTTCACACAGCACGTGCAGCTTGGCCCGCAGCGCGCTCAGCACATGCGGCTCGTGCAGGTGATTGGGCGTGGTGATCACCACCGCGTCCAACTCGTCCGAGTCCAGCAGTTCCTCGAAGTCGGTGAAGACATCCGGCACACCGAAACGGTCGGCCAATGCACGGGCCTTGGCCCCATCGTTGTCGCACAGGGCCACCAGTGACGCCCCACGCAGCTTGGACAACACGGGAATGTGCGTCAACTGGGCAATCGCACCCGTGCCAACCACGGCGATCCGCACGCCGTCCTTCATGCCGCCTCCAGGAAGAATCGCATCACAGGGATCCCATGATGCCGGTCAATCAGCGAAGCCCACCACGGTGCCGGGGTAGTAGTGCTGCAGGATCATCCGCGCACTCTGGCCCGCCCGCGCGCGCCCGATCGCACCCCACTGACACAGTCCCACCCCATGCCCATTGCCGTTGCCGCGTAACGTCACGCCGGTCAGGCGTCCACCGTTTCGCGCCTCGCGCTCCACAGAAAAATACGTGCTGGACAGGTTCGCGCCACGCGCATCACGCAAAACCGCTCGCACATCGCGCGCGCGAACGGTGATATCCCCGCGATCGGTCCGAAACTGCAACACCGCCACCCGCCCCGACGCACTCCGCTCGGCGACCTGCAGTTCACGGACCCCGGTCGCCTGTGGCTGCTGACTGCCCTGCAGTTCGATGGCGCGGCGCACCGCCTCGCTGAGCTGCTGTTCGCCCAATTCCTCAACCCAGTGATTGCGCGGATTGATGTCACAGTACGGACGCCCGGTCGAGAGGTCGATGTCATCCACCGACTGCAGGTACGGTTCTTCCCGGGCGTCACGCCACGCATCGCGCGGTGTCGCGGTGCGTCCACCGCACGCCGAGTAGTACGGGGCGTCCACCGTACGACCGGCATAGCGCAACACCAGGCCAGCGGTGGCGTCAATCGCCTGATTCACCAGCGGATGCTCCACCTCGACGCCGCCATACACCTGATTGTTGACCGTCGCCACCATGTGCCACCCACTGGCCGGTTGCGGCGCGCCCTCTGCCGGTACGCGCACGTATGCATAGCTGCGCGCGGCAATCACCTGTGCTTCCAGGGCGGGACGGTCGGCGGGTTGGCGCGTGCCCAGTTCCAACGGCACCACTCCCCGCAGGTAGTCTTCCACCGGCAGACGATTGACCACCTGCACGCCCGAGTCCGTCGCCGAAAACCACAGTTCTCCGCGATAGCGCTTGCCGTTGTACGTCAGGAAACCGGAGGCAGTTGGGCGGGCTACGAATGGACCCGTGCGCCATGGCGTGGCATCGTCGCCTTCGCCCGCCACGCGCAGGAGTCCGCTGCGCTGTTCCACGCGCCAGCCTTCACCTCCCGCGCCCCGCACCAGCGACTGTCGGCCGCCCTGCTCGTCGATGCGCCAAGGCGTGGTGGCCGACACCAGGGCACGGACGACGCCGCCGGACAACGCGATTCTGGCCTGACGGTCTGTCAGATCCAGACGACCGTGCAGTTCCTCGCTGGAGACAACGGGCGCCGCCGGACGCCTCTCGGTTCCACGCGGTGCGCAGGCGCTCGCTGCGAACGCCCCAATCATCAGACCTCCGCTGATGGAACCCGCGAGCGTTCGACGAGAGACCGCGCCGGTCATCGACCGTAGCTGCCCACGGTGGACGACAGCGCGCCGGCCATGGGCAACTGCCGGGACGGGCGATGCACCGGCGCCGCCGGCGCATCCACCAACGCGTGCCACGTCGCGCGGAAATCGTAGTCGTCCACCACCGAATCGATGCGCACGTCAACCATCGCGCCCGGCGGGGCATTCCCCGACAGATACACCACCCCGTCGATGTCGTCAGCCTGCCACGGCGCGCGCGCAATCAACTGGCCCGGCACGTCACCCGCTCTGTCGATCAGCACCCGCGTGTCGCGCCCCAGGAATCGCTCATAGCGTTCGCCGGTGATGGCGCGCTGCAATTCCTCGATGCGTTCCTTGCGCTCGCGTTTGATGGAATCCGGCACGTCATCGTCAAGGTCGTACGCGCGCGTCCCCTCCTGCGGCGAATACGTGAAGCACCCGACGCGATCAAACTGCATCTCTTCCAGGAAGTCGCACAGCACCTGGAAATCGTCCTCGGTCTCGCCCGGAAACCCCACAATGACCGTCGTGCGCACTGTCAGGTCTGGGACGATGTCGCGATAGCGCGTCAGTCGCTCGCGAATGGACTTCTGCCGTTCGGGGCGCCGCATGCGCGCCAGCACGGCGTCGGCGCCATGCTGCATGGGCGTGTCCAGGTAGCGCACGATGCGCGGATTCGCCGCAATCACCTCCAGCAGCCGCGGCGTGATGCCGGCGCTGTACAGGTAAAGATTACGAATCCACGGAATGCTGGTCTCGCGCACAAGGGCTTCGAGCAACTCGGGCAGGGCGAATCCGTCGCGCCGATCGCGACCATAGTGCGCGAGATCCTGCGCCACGAGGTTGATCTCCCGTGCGCCCTGCACCTCCAGCAACTGCGCTTCGCGCACCAACTCATCCAGGGCAAACGAGCGATGCTTCCCGCGCATCAGCGGAATGGCGCAAAACGCGCAACCATGATCGCAGCCTTCGCTCACCTTGAGATAGCGCACATGCGCGGCGTCGCCGCCAAACACGCGCACGCCCGGATGCTCCAACAGCTCGCCGCCAATCAGGCCGCGTTCGATGAGTTCGGGCAACAGTCGATCGGTTTCCGACGTGCCAAGGAACACATCGACCTCGGGCAGCGCCTCGATCAGTTCGTCCTTGTGCCGTTCGATCATGCAGCCGATCGCGAAGACCGCGCGGCACGCACCATCCTCTTTCAGGCGGGTCGCGTCAAGAATGGCATCAATCGACTCCTGCTTGGCCGCATCGATGAACCCGCACGTGTTCACCACCACCACCTCGGCGTCGCGCAGATCGGTCACCTGCTCGCCCCCGTGGGCCACGAGGTCGGCCAGATACCGCTCGGAATCCACCGTGTTTTTGTCGCACCCGAGGGTGACCAATCCGAACTTGAGCATTAGTGAAAGATAGCGCCGCCGGTCGCCGTCAGGGCGCGCGAATCGCCAGTTGCGCCCGAATGAAGGGCGAGAGGGTGTACGGCGCCAGCAGCGCCTCACTCAGATGCGAGGCACCGTCGATCACCCCCAGGCACCCCGCCGCACCGCAGGCACAGGTGAACGCCTGCGCCATCTGCCATTCGGTGCTTGGATAGAAGTACACCAGTTCGTCACCCGCCCCGAGGTCACGTACTGCAACCAGCGCCAGCTGCTCCATGTCGAACGCCACATTGGGCGTGCACGAGTGGTTCACACACTCCAGAAACGCGGGCGACGGGCGAATGTGCGTATCCGCGTCCAATTGGACGGTCAGATAGGACGGCTCCGCCAACCGGGGACTGTCGGCAAAGCTGACCAGCACCGTTCCCGCCGGCCGGTCAACAAGGATGCGGACGCAGCGCTGCCCAAGGTCCCCGCGGTGCCCGACGGCAAAATCCATGTCGACGGGCAGACGGTCCGCCGCTATCGGAAGTTGCCGAACTGCAGCTCCACTCCGAAATCGCCCTTGCGCAACACGGCCATGGCGTCCTGCAGGTCATCCTTGCTGGGCGATGTCACGCGCACCTGGTCCCCCTGAATGGAGGCCTGCACCTTTTTCAGCTTGGCCTCCTTGATGCACGCCGAGACTTTCTTCGCGGTGTCGCTGTCCAGCGCCATCTTGAGCTTGATCTCGCGACGCAGCACGTCGCCGCCACCCGGCTTCACGTCGCCGATGTCCAGATTCTTCACCGGCACGCCGCGCTTGATGAACTTGGCCTGCAGCATGTCGAACAGCGCTTCCATGCGCATGTCGCTGTCGGTGGCCAACTGGACAAGGCTTTCCGAGCGCTTGAACTCGATGGTCACCAGCGCGCCCTTGAAGTCGAACCGCTGGCTGACTTCCTTCTGCGCTTGATTGACCGCGTTGTCGACTTCCTGCAGGTCCACGCTGGTCGTCACGTCGAACGAATAGGTCGATGCCATGTTTATCCGAGAAAACTTTCCAGGGCCTTGGCGCGCGAGACGTGTCGCAACCGCGAGAGCGCCTTTTCCTTGATCTGTCGCACACGCTCACGCGTGATGCCCAGCATCGCGCCAATCTCTTCCAGCGTCATCGGATCGGAACCGTCGATGCCGAAGTACAATCGCAGGATCTTGGCCTCGCGCTCCTTGAGGCTGCCCAGCGAATCCTCGATCGCCTCGGTCAGCGCCTTCTCAAACGTCTGCTCATCCGGCGTCGGATTCACCGTGTCCGCCAGATAGTCCAGCAGGCGATTGTCCTCACCCGGCGTCAGAGGGGCATCGAGCGAGAGATGCACCTGGGAGATGGACATGGTCTTGGCGACCTCCTCCTCGGTGATGTCCATCCCCTCCGCGATCTCGGCGTGCGTGGCCTCGCGACCCAGTTCCTGCAACAGCGCGTTCGCCCGCTTGCCAATGCGGTGGAGCGTCCCCGCCCGATTGAGCGGCACACGCACAATGCGCGACTGCTCAGCCAACGCCTGCAGGATGGCCTGCCGGATCCACCACACGGCATAGGAGATGAACTTGATCCCCTTCGTCTCATCGAACTTGTGCGCCGCGCGAATCAGACCAAGGTTGCCCTCGTTGATCAGGTCGGACAGCGACACGCCCTGATTCTGGTACTTCTTGGCCACCGACACCACGAACCGCAGGTTCGATCGCACCAGCTTGTCGAGTGCCTCCTGATCACTGACGCGGATGCGTCGTGCCAACTCGGCTTCTTCTTCGCGCGAGATCAGGGGATACACGCTGATGTCGCGCAGATACTGGTCCAACGACCCTTCCTCGTACTGCGCCTTCTTTTTGGTGGGCGTTACTGCCATGGCAACAGCGGCTCGGTGAGGCGGGGAAATCGAGCGACGAGGAACTGAACATTCATCTGGGTGGAGCGACTTTCGCAAGTCGTCACCTCAATGCACGACCGTCCCCACGCGGGCCCAGCGAATTCTGGTCAGCCACGGTGCCGACACCGTGGAGTCTGGCGAAAAGCTGTAGTAGACGAACAATGGTGTTCCGCGCAGCAGACTGTCGGGCACGAAGCCCCAATACCGACTGTCCAGCGAGTTGTCGCGATTGTCCCCGAGCACGAAGAAGTGGTGCATGGGCACCACCAACGGTCCCCAGTTGTTCCGGGAGGGCCGGTAGCCGAGTCCGGCGGTGTAGATGTCGGCATCGGCGGCCACGGCCGTCTTGACCAGATGGCTGCTCTGCCAGCGAAACTCGTCATTGACCGGATCGACGCCCGGCTCCGTGTGCACCACGTACCGCTCGTCTTGCGGAAGCCCGTTGCGCACGAGGGTGCCGTCGTGCATGGAGAGCGTGTCGCCCGCCACACCCACCAGGCGCTTCACGAAGTTCTTGCTGGGATCGACCGGGAACTCGAACACCACCACGTCACCGGGCTGCGGCGTCCGGATGGCCGGCAACCGCCGTCCGGAAAACGGGATCTCCGCCCCATACACCAACTTGTTGACCAGCAGGAAATCACCCACCAGCAACGTCCGTTCCATGCTGCCGGACGGGATTTTGTAGGCTTCTACGAAGAACGTGTGCAACACCAGAAAGAGCAGCACGGCGGCCGGAAACACCTTGGCCCACTCCCACAGCCAGGACAGTCGCAACGCGCGCGGTGCGCGCGTGCGACCGTTCGCCGCGCGCAACGCGCTCGCGCGCAACTCGGCGTCTGGAGGTGATCCTGGTACGGACGTCATGACGTGGGCGGCAACCGGTAAAGGCGTCGTGAGTGCTAGTAGTTGTCGATCTGCGCGCGTTGCAGCGCGCCGGAGTAGTCCACGTACCCCACCTTCGTTTCCGAATAGAACTCGTACACTTCCCAGCCGCCTTCGCGATGCCCGTTGCCGGTTTGCTTCACCCCGCCAAACGGCAGGTGCGCTTCGGCGCCAATGGTGGGCGCGTTCACGTAGGTGATGCCGTTGTCCAGATCCTGCATGGCGCGGAAAGCCACGTTCACGTTGGACGTATACACCGAAGACGACAGTCCGTACCGGACGTCATTGTTCACCGTGAAGGCCTCTTCGACGTCGTCGACCTTGATGACCGAAAGCACCGGACCAAAAATCTCTTCCTGCTCCAGGCGCGATCCGGCCGTGACGCCGGCAAAAATCGTGGGCTGGAAGAAGAAACCGTTGTCGAGCGTGCCGCCCGTTGCCCGCTGTCCGCCGCACACCAGCGTCGCCCCCTGCGCGCGACCAATCTCGATGTACTCCTCAACCTTGGCGCGCGCCGCGGCATTCACCAACGGCCCCACGTCCGTGCCGGCTTCGCGACCATCGCCCAGTCGCAAGGCCGACGCGCGTTTGGCCAGACGCTCCACGAACTGGTCATGAATACCGGCCTGCAACACCAGTCGGCTGGTGGCGGTGCAGCGCTGACCCGTGGTGCCAAACGCGCCCCACAGCACGCCGTCCAGCGCGAGATCGAGATCGGCATCGTTGAGCACGATCTGCGCGTTCTTGCCACCCATTTCCAGAGAGAGACGCTTGTGCAGGCGGCCGCATGTCTCACCAACCAGGCTGCCAGTCTCCGTTGAGCCGGTGAACGAAATCACCGGCACGTGCGGATGCTCGACCATCGCCTTGCCAATGACGCTGCCCTTCCCGTACACCAGTTGAATCACTTCCGGCGGCAGTCCCGCGGCCAGCAGGATTTCCACCAGTGCGGTCGCCGTGTGCGGCACGTCTTCGGCCGGCTTGAGCACCACCGAGTTGCCGCACAACAGCGCGGGAAACGTCTTCCAGGTGGGAATGGCCATCGGGAAGTTGAACGGGGTGATGAGCCCGCACACCCCGATGGGGCGGCGCATGCTCATGGCCCACTTGTTGGCCAGTTCGCTGGGCACGGTGTGGCCAAACAGGCGCCGACCTTCCGTGGCTGCGTAGTAGGCCGTGTCGATGCCTTCCTGCACGTCGCCACGCGTTTCCGCCAGCGGCTTCCCCATTTCGCGCGTCATGAGATTCGCGATCTCTTCCTTGCGCGCCGCCATCAGGTCGCCAACGCGTCGCAGCACATCGCCCCGCGCCGGAGCCGGCGTGCGCTTCCACCCCTCGAAGCCGCGTCGGGCGCTGTCGATGGCGGCGTGCACATCCTCCACGCCCGATTGCGGGAAACGGCCGATCAGGTCTCTCTGGTCAGCCGGATTGCGATTCTCGAAATAGTTGCCGGTGGACGGCGCGACCCACTGGCCGCCGATGAAATTCTTGAAGGTGTTGGACATCCCTCAAACCTAGCGAAATCACCGCACCGGGGGACTGGTGGTGGGTGCGATTGGTGCGTTCGGCGTCGGCGCGGCCGGCAATCCTTCGCAACTCCATTGGCCGGGACGTTCAACCGACGCAATGGCGTATCCCACGCGCGGCAGCACTTCGCGGGCCCCCAACGCCACGCCCCAAATGGTCACCAGCAGCGATGCGACGTGGGCCAGTCCCAGACGGTGGCGCCATGAACCCACGGCGCTCCATACGCCAAGCAGGGCCACACCACCGGTGGCGGCAGTGAATCCCACCAGGGGCAAACCACAACGGGCCGGCCACGGCCAATACATGAGCCCTGCCGCCGCGGCCACGGCAAGGCTCACCTTGAGCCACGCCAACCAGGTGCCCCCCTCGGCGGGCGACGCCGCCCGCGACGGTGCCGCCGGAGCGGCCGCCTTCCCGGCCGGTGCCCGGCCGGCTGCCCCCGGAGGCGCCTGCAGCGCCTTGCGATCGGCCAGCAACTGCTCGTCCGAAACGGACGCCAGCTGTTTGTCGATCTTCGCCATCTCGGCTTCCCAATTGCGATCGCTCATCGAACCGTCGATAGAGGGTCAGGCGTGATTTCTCTCGTCAAACCATAACGCTCGATCTTCTTGTAGAGATTCGACCGCGGCATATCGAGCGCACGCGCCGTTTCCGACACGTTCCAGTCGAACGCCCGAAGCTTGGCCACCAGAAATGCGCGCTCGGCAGACTGCTTGAACTCTTCGAACGTGACGCAGTCCACCAGGTTGCCCAGGCCCGTGGGCTCGGCCGTACGGCGCCCGACCAAACGGTCGACGTCTGCCGCGCCAATAGTGGCCGCGTTGGCCAGGATCACCAGCCGCTCAATGGTGTTGCGCAGCTCGCGCACGTTCCCGGGCCAGTCCAGTTCCGACAGCCGACGCAGCGCGTCATCGGTGATATCACGCGCCGGCAATCCATCGCGCGCCGCAAACTGGCGCAGGAAGTGAATGACCAACTGTTCGATATCTTCACGCCGCTCACGCAGCGGCGGCACGGTGATGGGCACCACGTTCAGGCGATAGTACAAGTCCTCGCGAAATCGCCCCGCGGCGATTTCCGCTTCGACATCCTTGTTGGTGGCGGCCAACACGCGCACGTCCACCTGAACGGGCTTGTTGCCGCCAATGCGCGTCACGACACCGTCCTGCAGCACGCGCAATACCTTTGCCTGGGCGGCCAGCGACATGTCGCCGATTTCGTCAAGGAACAGCGTGCCATGGTCGGCCTGCTCAAACTTGCCGGCGCGATCACTGATGGCGCCCGTGAACGAGCCTTTCATATGGCCGAACAGCTCGCTCTCGATGAGCTCCGACGGAATGGCGGCGCAATTCACCTCGACAAACGGTTTCTTGGCCCGCGGCGATCCGCGATGAATGGCCCGCGCCACCAGCTCCTTGCCGGTGCCATTCTCGCCGGTGATCAGCACCCGTGCGGGCGTTCCCGCCACCTTTTCAATGCGTTCCAGCAGCGCGCGAATGACGTAGGTGCGACCGACAATCTCGTAGCGTGATTCGATGGTCTGTCGCAGCCGCTCGTTCTCATCGCTCAGCAGCCGATGCTCGAACGCATTGCGCAGCAGCACCAGCACGCGATCGGTGTCGAGCGGCTTTTCGAGGATGTCGTAGGCGCCAAGCTGCGTGGCTTCCACGGCCGTCTGGATGGTGGCATGCCCGCTGATCATCACCACCAGGGCGTTGCCGTCAATCTGCCGGATGCGCTTGAGCACCTCGAGTCCGTCCAGCCCCGCCATCTTGACGTCGAGAAATACCAGATGCGGCTTGAATTTCTCGTACTCGCCGATGCCCTCCGTGCCGCCGGATGCCGAGCGAACCTCGTAGCCCTCATACTCGAGGAGCTGGCTGAGGGCCTGGCGAATGCCCTTTTCATCGTCAACAACGAGAATGCGACGTGCGCTCATGGATTCGGAACGGCCTTGTAGAGGGTCAGTCGCCCGTTCGCGATTCGCAAATCGGCAACGGTTCGCGGCAACGGAAGGGCCAGCGCGTTGTCGGCAAGCCCTGCAGCACGGGGCCCGCGTCGGATCGCGCCAATGAATGTGGGAATCAGTCTGGGCGGCACATTGATGCCCTTGAGGCGCAGCGCGTCCACGCGAAACTGGGCGAACCCTGGACGCAGCGGCTCGATGGTGCCGGCGAACTGCACGGAATCCCGCCCAGACAGGGCCGTACCCAACAGTCGCCCAAGGGTGCCGTCGCCGGCAATCTCGGTGACGTCAATGGCGGCGCGCACCAATAGTTGGTCGCCCTCCAGTGCCACCTGCAGATTCGATGCCGATTTCGGCAGTTGGGACGGCAGCTCGCTGGACAGCAGCGCCGCGAGGTCTCCCGCGCCTAGTGTGACAAACGCAGGGCCATCACGCGCGCCCAGCGCTGCGGCCACTTTGGTACTGCTGTTGCGGGGCCCTGACGGTTCGATGGTGGCCCAGGTGATGGCCCGTTCCGGATTGATCGCTGAGTCCCGTCGCGACGACGGCGTGCCTGTGCTGCGGCCACCGGTGGCTTCGCTGACCTTGTCCACCGCCTTTCCCGCCGCACGCGACAGCTCGGACGGCAGACGATCGCCGTAGAGCCAGTATCCGACGGCGCCGGCGCCCACGACTACGACCAGACATCCGATGCGGGAGAGACAGCCCATGTCGCGGCGTTCGGGATAGAGTTTTGGTCGACACCTCACAACAGCGTCGCCAATCGCTGACGGACGTCGTCGATGACCGGCGCTGGTACGGAACATACGCGCCAGTGGGCTGGAAGCGGTACGTCGAAGGGATACCCCTTTGCCCAAGAAGTGATCGGGCCGGTCGCGGAACGCGCCCGGCCATACGTCGACGGCACATCATGAGGCCTCAGCAATGGCGGCCGCGTCCGCATCGACCGCCGGCCGAAAGCGCAGGGCTTCCGCGATGTGGTCGCGCGAGACCGCATCGACGTCGTCGAGGTCGGCAATGGTGCGCGACACCCGCAGCACGCGATGATAGGCGCGGGCTGACAGCGCCAGCTTGTCGGCCGCGCGGACCAGCATGGCGCGGGCGTCACTATCCAGCCGAGCGACGGGGGCCAGCAGGCGTGTGGGCGCCGACGCGTTGGTGATGGCGCTACGGTCGACGGTCGACGCACCGAGCCGAGTGAGGGCATAGCGTTGTTGCTGTCGCCGTCGGGCATGGAGGACCCGCTGTCGCACAATGGTGGAGCGTTCGGCCGGTTGATGGGTGGCCAACGCTTCCGGGGGCACGCGTTGCACCGTCACGTGCAAATCGATGCGATCGGCCAGCGGCCCCGACAGGCGTGAGCGATGGCGATCGATGTCGGCCACCGAGCATCGGCAGTGGCGGTCACTGCTGCCGGCGTAGCCGCACGGACACGGATTGCTGGCGGCCACCAACGAGAAGCGCGATGGGAAACGCAAGGCCTGCGCGGCGCGTGCCACCACCACCACACCATCCTCCAACGGTTGTCGCAGGGCCTCCAGCGTGCTGCGCGGAAACAGCGACAGCTCGTCAAGAAACAAGACGCCGCGATGGGCCAAACTCACTTCCCCGGGGCGTGGCCATCCGCCGCCGCCAACCAGTCCAGCGGTGGAAATCGAATGATGCGGGGCGCGAAAAGGGCGCACGGCGTGCAGCATGTCGCCAGCACGCACATCACGCAGCAGTCCGGCCACCGAATGAATGGCCATCACTTCCAGCACTTCGTCGTCATCGAGCGGTGGCAGGATGCCGGGGAGTCGGCGCGCGAGCATGGTTTTCCCCGCGCCGGGCGGTCCCACCAACAGCAGGTTGTGGGCTCCCGCGGCGGCAATTTCCAGGGCGCGTACGGCCATGTCCTGACCAACGACATCGCCCAGATCCGGTACGTCGTCGGGTGGTCCGGCCACGTCGCGTGATCGCGAGGCGGGTTGCATGGATCCCTCGCGCAACGCCGCCACTACATCGCTCAAGGTGCGCGGCGCGGCGGCGCGCGCGTTGGGTACGCGCAACGCCTCAGCCAGATTGTCCGGCGGCACGATGAGCAGTGCGCTGCTGGTCGCGGACACATGCCGCGCCACAGCCAGCACACCGCGCACCGCGCGCAGTTGACCATCAAGACCCAATTCACCAATCGCGCACACGCCCTGCAATGCGTCCACTGGCAGCTGCCCACTGGCCGCCAACAGCGCGAGGGCGATGGGCAAATCGTACGCTGTGCCCGTTTTGGGTATGTCGGCAGGCTGGAGATTGACCGTGATCCGCCTGGGCGGAATGGTAAACCCCGAGTTGGCCAGAGCCGCTCCGACGCGGTCTCGGCTCTCCTTCACCGCCGTCGCGGCCAAACCGACAAGCGTCCACTGTGGTAGCCCGTTGGCTACATGCACCTCGATGGTGATATCGAGGGCGTCGATGCCGAGGACGGCGGCGGAGTGAGCGGCGGCGAGCATGGGGCCAGTGTAACGCCGCTGGTATCGAGATTCTTCACCGATTTGTTGCGGCGCGGTGTTCCGCACCGCACGGTGTCCAACGCACTCGGCGCGTCGGTGCAATCAGCTCTTCAGTAGCTGCGCTCCGTCCACGCGACCAAGGGTACGGTCGAATGATCCCAGCGGCAGGTGTCCCGCTTTGCGCGCGATCTCGACGATAAGGCAGTCGGAAAACCCGATGGCGGGCCTGCGGCGGAGTTGCGCCAACGCCAACGCCACCACGTCTGGATCCTGCAGCGCCAGGGCCTCGTGTTCGAGCAGCATGGCGATGGCGTCTGCAATCTGTAGTGCGGTTCTGGCGTACACGGATGCCAGCACCCACGTGGTTTCCACCAACACCACGTGCGAGATCCACGCGCCCTTGGCGATGAAAAGCTCCGCCGCCGCTGTCTGTTTCACTTCATCGCGCGTCAGCAGCCGGACGAGCACGTTGGTGTCAACGGCGCGCATGGCGGCGGGCGAGGTCGCGTCGGATCCCCTCCTTCAAGTCCTGAAGGCTATGGGCGGCCGCCACGCCGTCGGGGAACAGCGTCGCGTGCACGTCGGCCGACGAGTGCTTTTGGCTGCGACGCACCACGATGTGCTCACCGTCGGCCTCCCATTCAAGGACCGATCCAGGTGACAATCCGAGACGCCTCCGCACTTCCGCGGGCACCGACACCTGACCCTGCGAGGTGAGGCGGGATTGGGCGAGTTTCATGATGAACATTACCATAGTAATGTATATCTGGAAAGGGCGAGAAACGATGGAGCGGGCGCAGGCATTGGGGTCACCGTAACACCGACGCGCGAAACCGTCGTCACCGATTTCCCGCCGGGGGACCCGCCACGATGCGTCGGAATCGCCTTACGGCGTACCAACCATCGCATGCCGCACCACCCGCCCCGCCTTCACGCCCGTCGTCTTGCCACCCTGCACCGCCACCTTGCCATTCACGATCACTGTTTCAATGCCCACCGGATACTGATGTGGCTCGGCGAATGTGGACTGATCTTTCACCGTGCGCGCGTCGAACACCACCACGTCGGCCATCGCGCCAACCCGCAACACGCCGCGATCGGTCAGGCCGAGTCGCTGTGCCGGCATCCCCGTCATCTTGTGGATGGCGGTTTCCAGCGGCATGAGGTGCTGCACGCGCACGTACTCGCCCAGCACCCGCGGGAATGTGCCGTAGGCGCGTGGATGCGGATGGCCGTCGCCCGGCTGTGACAGGCGGCCATCGCTGGCGATCATGGTTTGCGGATGCACCATGATGCGCCGCACGTCGCCTTCGTCGAGCACATGGTAGATGGCGTTTGCGCCGCCCTTCTGCATGGCCTCGATCACCAGCAGTGCCCCGTTGGCCGGCGTGGGTGACAGGTTGCGGCGCGTGGCCCAGTCCTTGAGCGTCTTCCCCTCAAGGGTTGTGTCCCACGACACGCGCGAAAATTGCACACGCGCCAGATCGCCACCACCGCGATCGTTCATGATGTTGTCCACGATGCCGCGCACCATGCTGTCTTTCAGCACGGGATTGGCCAGACGCTTCGTGAATTCGGCGTCGCCACCGGCCATCGCCCACGACGGCACCAGCACGCCAATGCCCGTATGCGTCGCCGTGTACGGATACTGGTCCATCATCACGTCGGTGCCGGCTTTACGCGCGCTGTCCACCATCGCCAGCGTCACCACACTCTTGCCCCACATCAGCTGTCCCACCGCTTTGTGGTGTGTGAGCACCACGGGAATCTTCGCGCGCCGGCCGATCTCCATCGCTTCACCCACACCATCCAGCAAACCACGGCCTTCCTTGCGCAGATGTGACGTGTAGATGCCGCCGGCCTGCGCGGCCACCGTGGCCAGCGCCACCACTTCGTCAACGTTCGAGTACGTGCCGGGGAGATACAGGAGCCCGGTGCTCAATCCGAACGCCCCGTCGCGCATGCCTTGCCGCACGAGTTGCTGCATGCTGGCCAGTTGCGCCGCCGTGGGCGCCTTGTCGGACATCCCCATCACCGTGCGCCGCACATCGTTGTGGCCCACGAGATACGCGACATTGATGCCCACCGTGGCCATCTGCACGGAATCGAGATACGGGGCCAATGGCAACGGCGATCCACCATCCGGACCACCGAGCGCCAAGGTGACACCCTGCCGCAGCGCACTCTCGGCCAACGGCAATTGCAGCAACGGCTCGAGATGCGCATGCAGGTCGATGAATCCCGGCGTGACCATGCGGCCCGCCGCATTGATCACGGTGGTGGCACGCGAACGCGCGATCGACGCCGCCATCACCACGATGCGATCGCCGCGAATGCCGATATCAAGGCGCTGCGGCGTACGTCCCGTACCATCGATCACCAGGCCGCCGGCGATGAGCACGTCGACGCGCGACGTATCGGCGACCCGTTGCGCAGTCACCGGTCGCGTCGCCACAGCCGTCAGGCACGCGCCAAGGATGATGGCGCGCAGCGCCACGTGCCGGCGCCAATGGACTCGGGGCTGGCGCATGGCGGTTATTGCAGCGTCTTGAGTTCCACGTCGAACACCAGCGTGGCGTTGCCGGGAATTGGGCCGCTGCCGTTGGCACCGTACCCCAGCGCCGATCCCATGATGATGCGACGCTTGCCACCTACTTTCATGCCCACGATACCCTGGTCCCAGCCCGCGATCACCTGTCCGGCGCCCAGTGTGAACGTGAAGTTCTGACTGCCCACATTGGAATCGAACTTGGTGCCGTTGGCCAGCCACCCGGTATACACCATGCCCAGTACGCGGCCGGTGACCGCTTCCGCACCGGTGCCAACCGTCAGGTCCTGCACATACAGCACGGCGCTCTTCTTGGTCATCGCCGTCAGGTCGACTCCCAGCGCCGCCGCAAACGTGTCGGTGGCCGGGTCCGACGGCGTGCCGACGACGCCGGAGCCTGGCGACAGCGACTCACTGCAGGCCGCGACCGCCGAACAGGCCAGCACAGACAGCGCGCGAACGAAAGAACGGATGGAGGTAGGGATCATGGTTGCCAAGGGGTCGGTCGTGGTCGCCGGACGTCTCACCGGCGTTCAGGAAAATAGCGTGGTCTCGCAGAAATCCCTCCGGCCCCTCACCGCTCCACCCTCAGTCATACACAAGTCCGATTGCGGCCAGCCGGTGCGCCGGATACGCTGACAGGGTGAACACTGCTCTCGTGCCCGACCCGGCGTCCGATTCGCCGATGATGACCGCCACCGGCGAACTCCGGGCGGCGGCCCGGACGGGCTTTGTGCTCGAACTGGCCCGCGCCCTGCACCAGTACGGCACTCCCTCGCATCGTCTGGAAGCGGCGCTGTACACGGTGGCGACGCGGCTGGGGCTGACCGCTGAATTCTTCTCCACGCCCACCAGCATCATGGTGGGCTTCGGTGACCTGGTCGATCAACGCGTGCATTTGCTGCGCGTCGAACCCGGGGAGCCCAACCTGGGCCATCTCGCGCAAGTCAGCGACATCGTGCGCGATGTGGTGGACGGCACGGTGTCCCCCGCTGATGGACTGCAACGGCTCCACGTGCTCAAGGCGCAGCCACCTCGGTGGCCCGTCTGGCTGGTGCTGCTGGCGTTTGTGTTGTCGTCAGCCGCGGTAGCGTGCTTTCTCCGCGTGAAAGTCGGCGACGTGGCGATCGCATCGGTGCTCGGACTGATTACCGGCGCCATCGCGCTGGGAACGTCCACGTCGGTCACGTGGCGCCCGGTGACGGAGCCCGTGGCGGCGTTTGTGGTGACGACGTTGGCGCTGGCGCTGGACGTGTATGCGCGAACAGGCACGGGCTACGCCACCTCGCTCGCCGGCCTGATTGTGTTGCTCCCCGGGCTCACATTGACCGTGGCCCTCACCGAACTCTCCACCCGTCATCTGTCGTCAGGGACCGCGCGCTTGAGCGGTGCCATCGTGGTCTTCCTTGGACTCGGCTTTGGTCTGGCGCTTGGCGCCAGGCTCGGTGGACAGATCGGCCTGGAGTTGCGCGACGTACTGGGCAGCGACGGTGCCGCTTGGCTGTCGCGCGCGCCGCTTCCGCGGTGGACGGAATGGGTGGCCCTGATCGTCGCGCCCCTGGCCTTTACCGTACTGCTGAATGCGTCGGCGCGCGACGCCGGATGGATCGTGCTGGCCTGCGTCGGTGCGTACCTCACGTCGCGTTTTGTGGGTGCCAGCATGGGCGAGGTCTTCGCGGCCTTCCTCGGCGCGTTTGTGGTGAGCGCCGGCAGCAATGTCGTGGAGCGCGTGTTTCGGCGCACATCGATGGTGACCGCCGTGCCAGGTCTGTTGATACTCGTGCCCGGCTCCATCGGATTCCGGAGCATGACGTCACTGGTTGGCGACCAATATGACGTCGGCGTGGCCACCGCCTTTCGCGTGGGGCTTATCGGAATTTCACTGGCCGCTGGAATCCTTGCCGGCAATGTGGCCACCAGTGCCCTGCGCGAACGCGCATCCCGCGAACGCGCAGTGCGCAACCGCGCATCGCGGCGCGGCTGACGCTGGCCTACTGCGCGTTCGCGATCGCCCGTTCCCGCGATTCATCACGTCGAGCCACCGTGGCCCGATACGCCGGACGTCCCCACGCCAGGATCGCCAGCGTGAGCGACATGCCCACGACGGTGCACAGTGCCAATGACCAGCGCAGCGACGCGTCGTTGTGATAGACACGATCCGTCACAAGCGCTACCGCCGTCGGGCCAATGCCGCCGGCGAGGCCCACCATCAGTTGGAAGATGGCGCTCCCTTGGCCACGCATGCGCGAGGGCATCGCTTCGGCAATGGCCGCGTTGGCTGCGCCCCAGGGTAATGCGGCAAACAGATTCACCGGCACCAGCAGCGCTGCGGCCAGCGACGCCGACGGCACGATCGGATACAGTCCCGCGAAGACCATCATGCCGGCCGCCCCCAGCATGCCGACGCGCAACGGTGCATCAGCGATCCCGCGCCGGGCATAGCGATCGACCATCCATCCGCCCAGCAGCGTTCCCACCGGACCGATTCCCATGGTTAACGCGCCCTGCAGTGCGCCGGCCTGGGCCACCGACCATCCATGCGTGCGAACAAAGAATGCCTGCAACCACATGCCGATTCCCCAGTTCACGGAGGCCGAACAGGTGAATCCCACGCAGAGGGAAATCATCGTGCGCGCATTGCGGCGCAAATAGGCGATGACCTGACTCATGGGAACCTGTTCGGTGGCCCGTGCACCGGCGGCGCGCGTGGGCTCGCGCACCGTCAGCATGAGCAACGCCACGAGCAGCCCCGGCAACCCGATGATGAAAAACACCGTTTGCCACGGATGAATCGCACCGACGATCGGCATCGAGACAAAACCCGGCGCGTCAATGGCGCTCACAATCCACGCCCCCAGTGCGTACGACACACCGGAACCGAAGAACGTCCCCAGCATGTACACGCTCATCGCGGTACCGAGACGACCACGGGGAAATGCGTCGGCGATGATCGAGACAGCGGACGGTCCCAGTGTCGCCTCGCCGACGCCCACCCCAACGCGGGCCAGCAACAGTTGACCGTAGTTGCGGGTGATGCCGGTGATGGCGGTCAGGAAACTCCAGAGTGCCGCGCCGACGGCCACGATGTGCGTGCGTCGGCGACGATCCACCAGGCGACCGATGGCCAGCCCGAATACCGAGAACAACACGGCAAAACCGCAACCGCTCAGCAGGCTCACCTGCGTATCGGACAAACCCAGGTCGCGCTTCACCGGCTCGGCGAGCGATGCAAAGATCTGGCGGTCGATGGCGCCCGACACATTCGCCAGCGTCAGGATCGCGACGGCATACCACGCCTGCCCGGCGCTGAGACCGCCGCGGAAGCCGCGGTCCTCGACTTGGGGGTTGTCGCCGCTCCCGAATGCCGTATCTGTGGAGGCCATATGCGCATCAAGCTGACAGCCTGCACGCCATCGCGCACCCCATGCGCCGGAATTGGGTGAGCCCTGGTCGGCTGGCCTCGCGGTACGCCCCGGGAGAGATTGCGAGATGGTCATACCTCCCGCGCCCGGCGCGCCCGTTTCACCCCACGGGGCGGCAGGCGATGCTGTCGCGCTCACGGCCGAGCCGTTCGTCCCGTCAGGCGTGTTCGCATCGATCGAGATCGGCAGCATCACGGCCGAGCACGGTAACACGCGCGCGCCGATTGACGCGCATGGGCTGCACGAGGCTGAACGCGCGCTCGCCGAGTCGTTGCCGTCGCTGCTGAGTGCCGGTTTCGTGGCAGGACGACGGGCGTTGCGCGCGGCGCTGCAGCAGGTCGCGCCGAATGAGGTCATCGGGCCGTTGCTGCGTACCGCTCGTGGCGCGCCCACGCTCCCCTTTGGCCTCACCGGCTCAATCAGTCACAAACGCGCTCGGGCGATCGCCGTGGCCGCGCCGTCAGCGGGCACGGTGTTGGGTGTCGATCTGGAGGAGCGCCCGCTGGACGTGGACCTGACGCGTCCTTCGATTGCCACGCGCATCCTCACCGACATCGAGCGTGCACGGATTGAGGGACTCGACGCGCTCGCACATCGCGAAGCCACCCTGGTGCATTTTGCGCTCAAGGAAGCCGTTTACAAAGCAATCGATCCGTACGTGCAGCGGTACGTGCGGTTCACCGAGGTGGAACTCGAGATTGGCGCCCACGGAACCGCGCAGGTGAGGCTGTTGCTGCCCGAACCGATCATGCGTGATGTGCGCATCGATGCGCAGTGGCGATTCGACGGACGGTGGATCATCGCTCTGGCGCAGAGCCATCACCCACTGTAACACACCGTCACACGGCGACGGCCTCATGCCGCGCCACGCCGCCGCCCAGATGCCGCGTCACTCGCACCACGCGAAAACCGTTCTGCGACAACAGCGCGCTGCACTGTTGCCAACTCATGAAGTGATCGATGCTGCGCGCGATGTATCCATACACCACCGGATCGCGGTGCCACCACCAGCCCACGATGTTGCCGGCCACCTGCAGGTACGTCAGAAACAGCGCGCGCCACAGCGCCGGCTCGGGACGATAGAAATCCAGCAGCACGACCCGCCCGCCGGGGCGCAACACGCGGCGGATCTCACCAAGCGCCCGAGCGGCATCCGGCACATTGCGCACACCGTAACCAGCGGTGACCAGATCGATTGACGCATCGGGAAACGCCAGCGCCGTCATGTCACCCACCATGGTGCGTACCCGTGACGCGACGTCCGCATCGCGGGTAGCCAGCCGAGCATTCGCCATGTCGATCATCCGCGTCGAGGCATCGAGCGCCGTCACCTGCGCGGTCGGCAGCGCGCGAGCGATGCCCACGGCCAGATCGCCCGTCCCCGACGCCAGATCCAGCACCGTGCGGGTCGTTGTCTGCTGCGCCGCGGCGGCGATCGCTGCCCGCTTCCACCCCGCGTCCATGCCAAACGAAAACAGCCGGGTGAACGCGTCATAGCGTGGCGCAATCACATCAAACATCGGCGTCACGAAGGACTGCTTTCGGGCCGGATCGCGCAGGTGCGCCTCGAGATCCCGGTCTCCCAGCCTGGGAACCGGTGTCCGGTCGGCGTTCGGACCCGGATCTCCGGGTTTCGCAACGAGAGCCATCAGGCGATCTTTCCCGGATGATGTTTCTACAGCGTGTTCAGCGCACTCGACGCGGGGCCGTGAGCCTCGGCAGCCTCGGCTGGTTGCTGGTAGGCGTCGGCGGTACCGTGTTGTTCGCCAAGCACTCCAGCGACAGCCTGCAACCTGAGTCGCCCAATCTAGCCGTCAACGCAACGGTTGTTGCCGGCTCCGATACCGCGCCGCAGAAGGCCCCCACCGCCGAGCAGGCCATCGGTGCGCTCACGGTGCGAAATATTCGTGGCGCCGTGGTGCCCCTGGTCACCAAGGGTGAACCGGCGATCATCATGATCAGCTCGGTGACGTGCAGCTGGTGCAAGCGCACACTCAAGGACCTGGGCGAACTCTCGGCCGGTCGACCGCTGCCTCGCCTCAAGCTGCTGACACTGGAAGGCGCCGCGGGCGGTGTGCCGATGGTCTCCAAGGAACGCATCACCGGCGCGCAGCTCATCGGACCGATCGGCGGCAACGATCAGGTACTGATGACGTTCCGATTCCGTGGCACACCAACGTTTGTGGCCATCGATCGGAATGGTCGGGTGGTGGCCACGATGCCCGGCTATCCGATGCGTGAAGTGCTGAAGACGTGGTATGCGGTGATGGTAGGCGATAGCGACCTGCCGTAACGGTCGCGTCGCCGCCGCTACGGCGCGTGGTTGGCGAGTCGCGCCAGTCGACGACGATCGAGTGTCACCAGAATGGCGCACAGCGTGATCACCGTCGCCGACACCGCGCACCACTCGCAGAAACTCTTGAGCACGATGAACTCGCCATACTTGAGGCGAATCGTGAACAGCACGGCGGGCCAGATCATCAGTTGCATCAGCGTGTTCGGCCACTTCGCGTCTTCGAAGCGCGGCATCGTGCTCACCACGGCGGTCAGGAACAGCATGGTGTAGCCCACCGTGCCAATGAGCGCCACATCGACGCCCAGGAACCAGCCGTAACGGCTGCCCTGCACGTAGGCGCAGCCGCCGCCGCCACTGCAGGCCAATGTGCCGGTCAGTCCGAGCTTCCACAGATGCAGATACAGCGCGACGATCCCCGAGATGAGGCTCGCCATCGCGATGGCCATGCGCTTGGTCACGTGACTGGATTCGAAAGGGTGAGAGTGTTCAGGCCAATATACAGGGTCCGAGTCGGCTCACAGACCCTTGCCACCCTGCGCGCAGCCGGTACCTTCGCGCGTTATGGTCTCTCCCTCCCAAACGGCCGTTGAGGCCACCCGCGCGCTGGCGGCTCGGCGCTGGCGTATCGCCGCGATGCTGACCGTCTGCATGGTCTGCGTCTACTTCGGGTTCATCGCGCTGGTGGCGTATAAGCGGGACCTGCTGGCCACCCTGCTTCATGAGGGGCTGTCGCTGGGCATCCTGCTTGGCGCCCTGGTGATTGTGGCCGCGTGGTCGCTCACCTACGTGTACGTGTCGTGGGCCAATCGCGTCTATGATCCGGCCCTCGCAGCGCTCCGCGTACATCACGACGCTGACGACGCCACCGCGGCCGCCACGAGGGGCCAGTGATGTCGCAGGCCACTGCTCTGGGTTCGCCCGATCGGGTCGCCATCGCCTTCTTCGGCGGCTTCATCGCGCTGACGCTGGCCATCACCTACTGGGCGGCACGTCGCACCAGCACCACCGAGCACTTCTACGCCGCTGGTCGCACGGTTACGGCGGGCCAGAACGGCTTTGCGTTGGCCGGTGACTACATGAGTGCCGCGTCGTTTCTGGGAATTGCCGGATTGGTTTCGACCAGTGGCTTTGATGGCCTCATCTACTCCACTGGCTGGCTGGTGGGCTGGCCGGTGGTGCTGTTCCTCATCGCCGAACCGCTGCGCAATCTGGGGCGATACACGTTCGCCGATGTCGTCGCCGCGCGCCTCAATCCGGTGCCGGTCCGCATCGCGGCCGCCTGCGGCACACTTGCCACCATAGCGTTCTATCTCATTGCGCAAATGGTGGGGGCGGGCGGGCTGATTCGACTGCTGTTCGGCATTCCCTACGAAACGGCAGTCGTCATCGTTGGCGTGGCGATGATGGCCTACGTGCTGTTCGGCGGGATGCTGGCCACCACGTGGGTGCAGATCGTGAAGGCGTTTCTCCTGTTGGGCGGCGCGGCGACGCTCGCCATGCTGGTGCTCTCCCGATTTGGGTTCGATCCGCGAGTGCTTTTCGCCGCGGCGGCCGCCAAGTACGGCGCCGGCGTGTTGGCCCCTGGCAAACTCGTGTCAAATCCGCTGGATGCGATTTCGCTGGGACTTGCCCTGATGTTCGGCACGGCGGGACTGCCGCACATTCTCATGCGCTTCTACACGGTGCCCGATGCGCGCGCCGCGCGCAAATCCGTGTTCATCGCCACGGGACTCATTGGGGTCTTCTACCTGATGACGTTCATCCTCGGATTCGGTGCCATGGTGCTGGTCGGACCCGACGCCATCAAGGGGGTCGATGCCGGTGGCAATATGGCCGCACCAATGCTGGCCGAATTGCTCGGCGGCCGTCCGTTTCTGGGTTTCATTGCCGCGGTCGCGTTTGCCACCATTCTGGCGGTGGTCGCCGGCCTTGCCCTCTCTGGCGCGGCCACCATTTCGCACGATCTGTGGGCCAGTGTGGTGCGCAAGGGACACCCGAAGCCCGGCGAGGAACTGCGCGTCGCACGCGTGGCAACGATTGTGTTGGCGGGCATCGCGATCATCCTTGGCGTGGCCTTCAAGGGACAGAATGTCGCCTTCATGGTTGGTCTCGCGTTCGCCATTGCGGCCAGCGCCAATTTTCCGGCCCTTGTGCTGAGCATTTTCTGGCGCCGCACCAGCACGGCCGGTGCCGCCACCAGCATGGCAGTTGGCGCCCTGTCCACGCTGACGCTCATCGCGCTGTCGCCCGCCGTGCAGATCGACCTGCTCCACCACACGTCGGCGATCTTCCCGCTCAAGAATCCTGCACTGGTCACCATTCCTCTGTCCTTCCTGACCGGGATTGTGGTGTCATTGGTCAAGCCGGACGCGGATGGCCCAGCCAGATACGCGGCGATGGAGCGGCGTCTGCTGCTGGGCGCAGACTGACAGTCTGAGCCCTCGCCTCCCGGCAGCTTTTGCCGAGCGGCGAGGAAACCTGGTGGCGGGAGCAGACTCTGGTTCGGCCCCATCAAATAACGTGTAACCGATTTATTCACAATGCATTACGCGACATTTTGACATTCTATTTCGGGGCCCGCAGGAGCCACCGAAACGAATGGCACGTCAGTTGCTTTTCAAGCTCCCGACATTCGCCGGCGCAGCGACTGTCGTTCACGCAGAGCCGATGTCGGCTGCCCGCGGTCCTCGCAATGCGCCAACCCTCACTTGGTTATGCTCGATCGTCTCGCCACGCGCGCCCTGTTCTGGAGCGCGCTTGCGATCTTCGCTGCCGTCGGCGGACTCCTGTCCGTGGGCGCCGATTATCCGTCGGCGTTGTCCGCGCTTGGCGTGACGATTCCTGCAGTGCAGACGGGCGGAATACTGCCTTCATTCGCCGACGCCGCGCCGTTCCTTTCACTGGCAGCTTTCGCTATCGCCATCGCCGGCTGGCGCCTGCTGCACCGCGCCGCCACGCCGCTTGCCAGCGGACATGGCCATAAGGACGCGCACGATCGTGTGCGCCAGTTGCAGATCGCGATGCACAGCAACGCGGAGGGCGTGTTCCTCCTCGGCGCAATTCGCGACGCCTCGGGAGCCATTGGCGACTTTGAAATCCGCGACGTGAATCCCAGTGGCACAAAGATGATTCGCGCCGGGCAGGTCGACCTCGTGGGACGTCGACTCCGTCGGGACTTCCCCGCCGCATGGCACGAGGGCGTCTTTGACCGTTACGTCGAGGCGGTTGCCTCGCACACGCCGCTCATGGAGGAGGTGCGCGTCAATCGGCGGCAGTTTGCCGGCGGGTGGTTGTATCACCAGGCCGTACCAACCGGCGATGGCGTGGCGGTCACGCTGCGCGACATCTCGCAGCGCAAGCGCGAGGAGATCCGACTGCGCCGAGCATCGCTCACCGACGACCTCACCCGCCTGTACAACCGACGGGGGTTCCTCACGCTGGCCGACCAGCAACTCCGCATTGCCCGTCGACAGGACAAGGATGCGGTCCTCATGTATGTCGACATGGACGAGTTCAAAGAACTCAACGACCAGTACGGGCATGCCGAAGGTGACCGAGCCCTGGCGGCCGTGGGACGCCTGCTCCGTCGGTCGGTTCGCGACTGCGATGTGGTCGCCCGTCTGGGAGGCGACGAGTTCACCATCATGGCGCTCGACGCCGATCGCGCATCGGCCCGCATTATTCAGCGACGCATCGAAGAGCGCGTCGCGCTCCTGAACGCGTCGCAGGAGCTGGCCGCGCCGTTGTCGCTCACCATTGGTCACACGCGAGTGCGACCGTCCGATCACGCGCCGCTCACCGAACTGCTGGCGCGGGCGGATGCCCTGCTGTACGCGCGAAAGAAGCGCCGCAAGCTCACCGCAGCGGTCGCGGCGCATACCGCATCACGCGGTCGCCCGCGCGCGGTGCCCGATCGTGGGCCTGTCGCCGCCCCGGCATTCGTGGTGCCACCGGACGTTGCCGCCATTGCGCGCGCCACGGCGGTGGCCGCCGCCGCGCGCATTCCGTCATCGACTGGGTCCACTGGCTACGCGCCCACTCGCGTGGCCTAGTTCAATCGGGGTTGCGAGTTCACCAGTCAGAAGACGGCGCGGATTCTCCATCCTCCGGCGCCCCTTCGATCAGTCGCCGCCACCACGGACGCACGTCTTCGGCGCGACGCAGCGTGCGCACCAGTTGACGCCACGCGATACGCATTTCGATGGCGTCGCCAAATCGGTCCTCCACGCGCGGAGCCAGACCGCGACGAAACCAGTCCGCCAACGCTTCGGCAAACCCGTCCGCCAGCAGGCGTGCCGGGAGCGTGTCCGAAAGCTGCTGCGCCAGGATGGCCTCGCCGGTGCCTTCGCCAAACGGCGGCTTCCCGGTGAGTACGAAGTACACAATGCTGGCCAGCGCATAGCAGTCGGTGGCCGGCCCCTGCGCCTCGCCAAGCAATTGCTCGGGCGCGGCGAACGATGGCGTCCCCGATGAACCCGCACGTTCGTCACCGAGCGCGTAGGCGATACCGAAATCCCCGATGCGCCAGCGTCGATAGCGATCGATGAGGATGTTTTCCGGCTTGAGATCGCGATGAATGATGCCACTCGAATGCGCGGCGATCAGCGCTTCGAGCACTTCATCGACCGGCTGCGCGATCTCTTCGATTGGACGCGGACCATTGCGGGCAATCAGGCTGGCCACCGAGCCGCCTTCAGCCAGTTCCATGGTGTACCAGGCCACGTCGCCACGACTGTCGCTGTCATAGATAGGCACGATGGCCGGGTGGGCCAACTGCGCCGCCAGCCGTGCTTCGCGCCGGAAGCGCGCGACCGCCACGTCGTCCTTGGCAATGTGCGGATGCAGCACCTTGATGGCCACCTCGCGCGACAATGACAGGTCGCGCGCACGCCACACACTGCCGAACATCCCGCGACCCAAGGGAGCGAGAATCTCGTAGTCGTCGCCGGTCGCCCACCGAAGGCGCGCTTCCGGCGAGTCCAGCGCCGGTGGCAGTTCGGTCCCTTCGGGCGCGATATACACCGGGCGTACGGAAACATGCCGATCCATATCGCGCAGCAAGGCGGTGATGGACGGGTAGCGTTCGGCCGGATCCACCAGCAGCGCGCGCTCAACCACCGCAGCCAGCGCCTGCGGGCAATCGGCACGCAACAGCGAGAGGGGCGGCGCACCACTCTGTGGCGGCGTTTCACCCGTGAGCATGGTGAAGAGCATGGCGGCCAGTTGCCATTGGTCCGAAAAGGCCGTGGGATGCCACAGCCCGTCCGTCCATTCCGGCGGCGTGGCACTGTGCGCCGAGTCCGGACGCAGGGCGTGCGGCAACTGCTCTTTGGGCAACACCCACTCCCACCCCATCAGCCACAGACGTCCGCCCGGTGTCAGCCAAACAGTGTCAGCCGAGATCGCCCCGTGCGCGACACCGGTATCATGCAGGTACGCCAGCGTGCTTCCCGCTTCGCGCAGCACTTGCATTGCGAACGGAATTTCCTCCGGACCAAGACGGCTAACCCGAGAGCGGACGGTTTCGCCGCTGATCCAGCGCCGCAGATATCCCGGCCCGCGACGACTTTCCTGGTACGACGCCCAGTAGTGGTACGTCGTGGGTACCGAAGGATGACTGCGATGGGCCAGCGCACGCGCTTCTCGCTGCAGCCATTCACCGTGTTCGGGATCGGGCGCACTGACCAATGACAACGAGCGACCCAGGGCGTCGACCAGTTCCTGGTAGTGCCGATGTTGCCGAAACAACCCTTCGCTTCCCCACGCCCATCCGGGCGGAAGGATCCATGACGCCAGGTGCGGTGGCGGCATGGGGGTTTCGCGATGGGCTTCCAGGGGGGAATCCGAAGACATTCTGAACTTTAACAGGGTGATCGAAGAGATTTGCGGTCGCGTGGGTCTCAGGCCTGGCGAAGCAGCACATGGACCACGGTGCCCACCCCGACCGTGCTCTCCACCGCAATGCGGCCCCCCCAGCCTTCGATAAGTCGGCGGCTGATGGCCAGGCCAAGACCGCTCCCGCTGGTGCGCGTGGAGAAATGCGGCTCGAACACCTGCGGCAGGACCTCGGAGGGAATGCCCTGCCCGTCATCCGTCACGTCAATGGCCACACCGTCGGCAACGACCTCGATCCTGACGGTGACCCGCCGAGACTGCGCGAGTCGCGCATTCTCCAGCAGATTGAGCACCACTTCCTTGAGCTCGTCGTACTGCCCGTACACCATGATGGGGTGAGGGCCAGACGCCTCGTTCAGCGTCCATTGCACCTCGCTGTCCCCCAGTTGCTCCAGCGCCATCACATCGTGCACCACAGCGCGAATGTCGACGGCAATGGCGGGCTCCCGCTGATCAGGCGCCATGCCATACCGACTGAAGGCGCGCGCGATTTCGTCCAGGTGATCGATCTCGGCGAGAATGCGAGTCACGTTCGAGTCGAGAATCGTGCCGAAGTCGCCGCGCCCGTCGCGATACGCGCGCCGCAGATGCTGCACGCCCAGACGAATCGGGGTCAGCGGATTCTTGATTTCGTGCGCCACCTGCCTGGCCATCTCCCCCCACGCCAGCACGCGCTGCGCCGAGGCGAGTTCGGTGATGTCATCCACCGTGAGCACCGCACCCGCCGGTAGCCTGGTCAACCGTCCACGCAATTGGCGACCGGACACGAACTGATCGAACGCTTCGTCATCGGCGTCGCTGGCCAGGAACGCCAGACACTGGTTGGCCAGCAAGGCCAGCGCGAGTGGCAGTTCCGCGATGGACGCATACGGTTGGCGAAGCGGAGCCTGCAACAGCTGTTCGGCGCGTGGATTGGCAATCAGAATCGCGCCATCGGTGCGCATGGCCACCACGCCGCTGGCGACGTGCTGCAACACGGCAGCCGTTCGACGTTGCGCGGCTTCGAGTGCCGCGCGACTGGTGGAAAGATCCTCCGACATGCGTTCGAACGCGCGATACACTGGTGCAAACTCCGCCGCGGGTGCACTGCCCAGCGCCGGCGCCTCACGCCCGGCCGCGATGGCCAGCGCGGCCTCACGCAGCGTCCCGACCGGTCGCGAGAGCGTGCGCGCGGCAATGCCGCTGGACCACACCGCCGCCAAGGCACCCAGCGCGGCTGTGAACAACAGCAGGATGCCCAGATCCTCGCGTCGCGCGTCGAGGGCGAACTCATCGCCGCGTGCCGGTGTGACCACCACCGATTCATCGGGGCCCGAGGCGACCCGACGAAAGCCCACCAGCGCCTGGGTCGCGCCGACCGGAATGCGTCGGGTGGTGAAGATGTCGTCGGCACCGAAATCCGAATCATCCAACGAGACCGGCAACAGCCGACCCAGGGGCGCCAGGGCCTGCAACAACGTGTCGCTGGAGGCGTCGAGTTGGGCGGCGTGATACAGGAAGATCGGTGACCCGACGCTGGCGGCGGTCGCCGCCAGATCGCGACGCGTAACGTCACTGGCCGCCGTGCGCAGTGCTTCACGCACCAGCAGTTCGCGTGCGGCCCGATCGTCATCCTGCAATCGGTACCAGGCGTTGCCGGCAAACAGCGCGGCCGGAGCGACGAAGAATGCCAACAGCGTCGCACTGAGTCGTACGCGATATGAACGTCGCACGCGCGCGCGGCGCACGCGCAGCCACCGCCCGAATGCGCCGTCGGCGGTCGCGCTCGCCCCCCACAGCAGCAGCACGACGGCCACATCCAGCAGCACGAGCAGCGCCCCGCGCGGCAACAGCGCGTCGAGGCCTCGCAAGTCCACCTCGACATGCACCAGTCGAGACTCACCGCCACCGGTGGCGACGCCATCGCCATGCATCACATCGCCGCGACGCCGCCACTGCAATGTGCGCACGGCGACGTCGTCGGACGGGGCGGCGGCCAGCGTCAGACGATACGGCGGTTCGCCGGAAGGTGTGCTGGCAATGCCGGTCAACGCCGCCAGCGGATCCATCGGCAGCAGACGGGTGCGCGGTGGCACCGCAATCGTCGTCACGCTCCCGTCGGCCGTCGGCACCGCCGCGATCAGCATCGTGGTCGGTCCGTCTTCCACGGCACGGATTTCGATGGCGCGACTGTTGCGCGCCATGGCCGCGATGCTCACCTGCGCACCGATGGAATCCGCCACCGGCGCCAGACGGAGATCGATGGCCGGAACCCCCGGCGTCAGCGTGTCCCAGCGCGCGAGTCGCGCCGGATATCCCGCTTGCGCAAGCTCACTGGCGGCGTAGCGTCGCAGCAGCGCTTCACTACTGTTCACGTTGCCGCGATCGGTTGACAGGGCGGACGCAAATCGTTCGAGCAACCGGAAGGCATTGTCGTCCACGGCAGACAACCGCGCGAGATCATACTGGGCGAGGTTCATGCGCGCGCGCACGGTCGCGCCCCACGTCAACGTCACGGCGCCGGCGCCGGCGATCACGGCGGCGCCAGTCACGAGCGCGACGCCGCGTCGCGTCAACGCCAGGGCCCCGATGGCGACCCCCCACAGCACGGGATACCACCCCGGCCACGCTCCCGGCGCGCGCCAGAGCATCGGTGCCAGGACGGCCGCCACAATCGCCAGGGACGGGGCCGTCATCGGCGGCAACCCGCGGCGATTCCCCAATATCGTCCGACCGGCCGCCGCCCCCGCCTGCAGAATGGATGCGCCGGCGAGGGCGATCGCCAGTTGCCAGGCCAACCACAGCACCACGCTCACGCCATTGGCGGGCAGCGCGATGCCCCGTGCGAGATCGCGCAACACGAATGGTCCGAGCGTCGCGCTGATCAACACCAATGCGCTGGCCAGCACGCGCGAACTGGTCAGTCGCACCACGCGCCCGCTCCGCAGCGCGAGGAACAGCAGGGCCAGTCCGAGGGCGGTGGTGAACAGCAAGGATGCCACGTTCGCCGTCCACGGCCCGCCCATCGCGGCGTAGTAACTCGAGGCGTCAAACAACGGTGACACGTTTGACAGCGCGCTCAGTGGCGCGACGGCGATCGCCAGCAACAGGACCATCGCCATTGCCAGGCGGTGCACCGTGCGGGCCGGACGTCGCCAGCCGGTGATCAGGATGAGCAGCACGGCGAGCACCAGCGGCACAGCCATTCGTGCGCGGGCGCGCTGCAACAGCGCCAATCGTGTTTCGCCCTCGGTGCGGGCGAGGGCGCGGACACGCGCCAATCGTCGCGTCCCATCGGGCACCACAATCACGGTGGTACCTTCCTCCACGCGGGACGAGTCGGGCGATTCCACAATGGTGCGCGCCACATCCGACGCGCGATCCGAGGACTGCGTGAGCGCGCGCGCGAATCGATCGGCCGGTGGGATAGCGGAGATGAGCGCCACGGCCACAACCTGCAGCGCGCCATCCGGGGTGGTGGCGCGTGCCACCAGCGACGAGTAGAACGATCCATCGATCAGCTGAATGCCGCGGGGGCCGGTTGGCGACACGATTGTTCGCGTTTGTCCGGTGCGCGCCACCAGTCGCGAACCGCGAAACACGAGCAGCGCCGATTCGATGGTGGCATCAAGTGGGGGGGACAAGAGGCCGCCGGCTGACGTCCCGGAGGCCACCAGTCGCGCGAGAAGCGACTCATCAGCGGCCACACGATCCGCGGCATCGGTCAGTCGTCGGGCCACTGTCGTCAGGGCATCAGCAACGCGCGTCGCCCGGGTCTCGCGTTCGACTTTCGACCACTCGGCCCAGTCGCGCGACGCGGTCTGCAAGGTCAGCGTATCGCGGATGGCCAGCGACACCGCCATGGCCAACAGCAGGATGGCACCGACCGCCCAGATGCGCGGATGCCGCAGAGTTCGGGTCCACACCCCCGCTGCCGTCGTGGCCACCGCGGCGATGGCCAGCGTCGTCCAACCGGGGCTTCGCTGCCACGCGGCGAGCGTCAGGACGGCCACAGAGACACTGGCCACCCAAGCCAGCGGCCAATGATCCACGCGGTCAAGCGGCGACCATTCGCTGGCTGGTGGTTCAGGGTCCGCGGTCTGGGCAGTCATGGTCCCCACAATACCCCGCGTGGACGGCGAAGGCGAAGGGGCCAGCGGACTTCGGTTATCTTTTCATGATGCCCCCGACCCCCTGCTTCGGTCTCGCCTGCCTCCCGATCCTCTCCTGGATCGCGGTCGGCGTTCTGCCGTCGACTCGGCCTTCTACATGGCTGGCGCCCGTCCTGCCGCTTGCCGGGCAGCAGTCCGAGCGACTGGACGTCGGGAGTTTCACCCTGTTCATCAACGGGCAGCGGGCCGGTCGCGAGCAGTTCTCCATGCAACGCGTCGCCGCCGCCGACGGACCAACGCTGGAATTGCGGGCCGAGTCGGCCATTGGTGACCGACGCGCCGCAGTCCGTCTGGAAACCGATTCGGTCGGCACCCCCTTTCGATACTCCGTGGAAGAGCGGACCGGGGCCACCGTGACCCTGCGGCTGGGCGGGCAGCGTGTGCGAGGGCGATTTGCCACCTTGGCGCGAGGGACCAGTGGCGAGGCGGCTCGCGAGTATCTCCTCGCGCCGGGCGCCCTCGTGCTTGAGGACGATGGGGTGCTGCAATACGCCCTGCTGGTGCGGCGCGGACCGCTCGCGATCCACGACTCCATCATCATCCCGGTGCTTACACCTATTGCGAATCGCCAGGGAACGGTGCGCCTGACGTTGCTGGACGCCAGCGATACTGTGGTCATCGCCGGCTCACGCCGGGTGGCGCAGCGTTGGCAAGCAACCACCAGCCTCGGCGAGGCCCGCTTTATTTGGGCGGATGCCGAGGGACGATTACTGCGTGTCCAAATCCCCTCGCGAGGCTTCAACGCCTTGCGCGACGATGTGCCACGATAAGTGGCCAGCGGCTTGAAACCGTCCCAACAACAAGATCGTACGGCCCCCTGTCCATGACCTCCTCTCGCCCCGTACTCATGCGTATTCACGCCCTCGCGATCGCGCTGGCTTCCTGTGTTGGCATTCTGGCCACTGCGCCCCTGCAAGCGCAGGCCGCTCCCACTGCGGGCGGTGTGCTGACGCTCGCTGACGCCATAGCCCTGGCACGCAAGAACAACCCGACATTCCAGAACTCGGTGACCGCGCGGCAGAACGCGGCCGCTCAGGTGCGGGCCGCCAACGGCGCGTTCCTGCCCAACGTCAACACGAGCTTTGGTGCCGGCTATCGTGAAGGCCGCCAGCAGTTCTTCGGCGGCCAGGCATTCGGTGCCACCAACGACCAGCTGACCAGCGACGTCAGCGGATCGGCCTCGATGAACCTGTCCATGGCGAGTCTGCAGGATCGACGGGCCGCGAAGGCCGGACAGGAAGCCACCGAAGCGGATATTGCGGCGGCCGAACAACGGGTGAAGAACGACGTCACCACACAGTATCTGACGGCATTGCAGGCGCAGGCCCGCGCGGCGCTGCAGGACACGCTGGTGGCCACCACGGCCGTCCAGCTGCAACTGGCGCAGGCGCGACTGCAGGTTGGTTCGGGTACGCAACTCGATGTGCAGCGGGCCGAAGTGGCCAACGGACAGCAGCGCGTGGCCGCGCTCAACCAGCGGAATCAGGCTGCCATCGAGATTGTGCGACTGTTCCAGCAGATCGGTATCGACCCCGTGGCCGGCGCCACGCTCGATCCCAACTTGCCGGCCACACCGGCGCTGGACATGGCCTCCATCCTCGAGCGGGCCCGCAAGTCCAATCCGCAGATCGAAGCGCTGCGGGCCCGCGAAGAGGTGGCCGCGCGCAATGTCGCGTCGGCGCGTAGCGCGTATTTCCCCTCGCTGTCGTTGAACGCCAGCTTGTCGGCGTTTACCAATCGGTACACCAACACCGGCCTGCTGATTTCACAGGGGCAAGCCAGTGCGCTATCGTCGAAATCCAGCTGCATCCGCTCGGAAGAAGTGCGCGCCGCCGTGGGACTGGCCAACAATCTCACGGCTTGCAACGCCATCGCCTTCACGCCGGCCTCCGAACAGGCCATTCGCGATGGCCAGTCCAAGTACCCGTTCGATTTCACGCGCAACCCGTACAGCCTGTCCGCCTCGTTCTCACTGCCCATTTTCAACGGGTTCCGGCGAGAACAGCAGATCGAGCAGGCCGGCGTGTCACGCCGCAATGCACAGAACGACCTGCGCGGACAGGAGCTGCGCGTCGTGGCAGATGTCACCGCCGCATTCATGACGCTGACCGCGGCCCAGCAAACCGTGACGCTGCAGGAGCAAAATGTGCGCACGGCCCGGACGGCACTGGCGCTGGCCTCCGAGCGTTACAGAGTGGGGCTGGCCAGCATTGTCGACCTGCAGCAGGCGCGTGGCGACTACGAGCGCGCGGAAACCGATCGCATCACCGCTGTCTACGATGTTCAACGGGCGTTCACGACGCTCGAAGCGGCCGTGGGCCGTCCTCTTCGTTAACCGGAATAGTTCATGACCAATACGGCAAAAATCGCCATCGCAGTCGTTGTCGTCGGGGCCGTGGGCGGCCTGGGCTACATGAGTTGGAAGAAGGGACAGACCACCGCGGTTGAGGTACGCACCGAAGCGGTGGAAGCGCGTGATCTCGTCGCGTCGGTGACGGCCAGCGGCCAGATCCAGCCGCGCACGAAGGTTGACGTCAGCGCCGACGTCACCGGCAAGATCGTGCGCCTGTCGGTGAAGGAAGGCGACTTGGTCAAGAAGGGCCAGTTCCTGCTACAGATCGATCTTGAGCAAGTGACCGCCGTGTTGCAGTGCGTTGAGGCTGGGTTGGCATCCACGCGCGCACAGGCGGCGCAGGCGCGGGCCAATCTGATCCAGTCACAGAAGAACTTTGAGCGGTCGGAAAACATCAGGAAACAGTCGCCCACGTTGGTGAGCGATGATCAGCTCGAGCAGTTGCGTACCCAGGCCGACGTCAACAAGGCCCAGTTCGAAGCGGCGACGTTTGGTGTCGAGCAGGCGGTCGCATCGGTGCGTGACGCCAAGCAGGCACTCAGCCGGACGACCATCATCGCCCCGATGAGCGGCAAGGTCACGCGACTGAACGTGGAAGAGGGTGAAACGGCCATCATGGGCACGCTCAACAAAGATGCCGCGACATTGCTGACGATCAGCGACATGAGTGTGCTGGAAACCAAGGTGAAGGTCGATGAAACCGACGTGGCGCGCATCAGCGTCGGCGACTCGGCCCTGATCCAGATCGACGCCTTCCCCGACACCACCTTTATCGGGCACGTGGTGGAGATTTCCAACAGTTCAGTGACCAAGTCCGCCGCGACCAACACGGGCGACCAGGCCATCGACTACGAGGTGCGCGTTCAACTCCTCAATCCGCCGGTGGACACGCGTCCGGACTTCTCGGCTACGGCCAAGATCGTCACGGCCAGCCGCACCAAGGTGCTGTCCATTCCGATCATCGCCCTCACGGTGCGCGAGAACGAAAAGCTGCCCAACGCCGACACGGCGGTGACGGTTGGCCGTGCCCAGCCGGCCAAGGAAGTAGGCAAGCGGGACGTGGAAGGGGTCTTCGTGGTGGGGGCGGACAACAAAGTGAGCTTCCGGACCGTAAAGGTGGGTATCGCCGGCGAGCGCCACTTCGAAGTGCTGGAAGGGCTCAAGGCCGGCGAAACCATCGTCGCGGGAACGTATCAGGCCATCCGGGAGCTTAAGGACGGTGCCTTGATTCGCACCGCCAAGCCTGAAGACAAGAAAACACCGGCCACCGGAAAGAAATCGTGAGCAATACACTCGACGACATCGGTCTCAGCACCACCGGGGAACGTCGCGCGGTCGTCTCGACCACCGGCGCCACTCCGGACAAGGACTGGGTCATCGTGACGCGCGGGCTCAAGCGGCAGTACGACATGGGTGGTGAAATCGTGCGCGCGCTGCGCGGCGTCGACCTCGCGATTCGGCGGAACGAGTACGTCGCCATCATGGGTCCGTCGGGTTCCGGCAAGTCCACACTCATGAATCTCATCGGCTGCCTCGATACGCCGAATGAGGGTGAGTACTGGCTGAACGGCATGCTCGTGTCCACGATGTCCGACGATGCGCTCGCCCGCGTGCGCAACAAGGAAATCGGATTCGTCTTCCAGACGTTCAACCTGCTCCCCCGTGCCACCGCGCTCCAGAATGTAGAGTTGCCACTGGTGTATGCCGGTGTGTCGTCCGACGAGCGCAAGAAGCGCGCGACGGAAGCGTTGGAGCGGGTGCAATTGGGCAGTCGTATCAGCCACCGTCCCAACGAACTCTCCGGCGGTCAGCGTCAACGTGTCGCCATCGCGCGCGCCCTGGTCAATCGTCCGTCCATCCTGCTGGCAGACGAACCCACCGGTAACCTCGACTCGCAGACCTCCGAGGAGATCATGCGGGTCTTCGAGGAGTTGGCCAGCAACGGACAGACGGTGGTGATGGTCACGCACGAACCGGACATTGCCGTGCATGCCAAACGTGTCATTGTGTTACGCGACGGCGTCATTTCCAGTGACGAAAGCAGCGCGCAGTACGCCCTGAAGATCGGCAGCGAGCGCGTGCACTAGGCGCCACGTCGTGGTGCATCCCCGGCGCGAAACTCTGCGCGCCGGGCGCCGTATCTCCTCGCAGACCCCAGCGGCGCGAGGCGCGTAGATGCACTTTTTCGAAGCAGTCCGGTTGGCGCTGACCACCATCCGCGTCCAGAAACTCAAGAGTGCGTTCACGCTGCTCGGTGTCTGCATCGGCGTGATGTTCCTCATCTCCGTGGTCTCCATCGTTGAAGGGATGGGGAAGTACCTGGAGGAGGACCTGATCGGCAAACTGATTGGCGTCAACACGTTCGAATTGCGGAGTCGCCCGAACATCAACATCGGCGATGTCGACGAAGCGCAGTGGGAAGAACTGCGCAAACGCCCGCGACTCGACATCACCGATGTGCCGCCCGTGGTGCGCGACCTGCCCGCCGACGTGAAGTGGTACCTCTCGAGTGAAGACCAGGTCTCCGCCACCTCATCCGTCAGCAGCAAGCCGCGACAGGTGCGCGTGCTCGCCGTCGATGGCCAGTACTTCGAGGTCAAGAAACTCGGCGTCACCGCCGGCCGAGCCCTGTCCGAACAGGAGCTGGCGCGCGGTGAGAAGGCCGTCGTGTTGGGTTTGGACGCCGCCGAACGACTGTTCCCGGGGCTGGACCCCCTCGGGCGCGACATCAGGATGGGTGGCGTGACGTACAAGGTCGTTGGGATTGCCGAATCGCAGGGCAAGGTGTTCGGCATGTCCTTCGACAATTTCCTCGTGGCCTCGTGGCGATCGCCCATTCGCCGGTTGCTGAACAGCCGCCCCAACATTGTCGATGCCGTGGCGATTCAATCGCCCAGTGATGTGGCGATGAAGGAAACGATGGAGCTCGTGCGGGCGACCATGCGCGGCGTCCATCAATTGCGCCCCGGCCAGAAGGATGACTTCTCGCTGCAAACGGCCGATTCGGCGCTGGAATTCTGGAACAAGATCAAGCGGTACCTCGTGCTGGCCGGCATTGCCCTGCCGGCGATTGGACTGGTGGTGGGCGCCATCGTGATCATGAACATCATGCTGGTGGCCGTGTCCGAGCGCACGCGCGAGATCGGCATTCGCAAGGCGTTGGGCGCGCGGCGGCGCGATATCATGGCGCAGTTCCTCATCGAAGCGTCGACGCTGGGGACGGTGGGGTCTGCCATCGGTGTGGGGCTCGGTATTGGTCTGGCCGAGTTGCTGGCGGCATTGACGCCATTGCCGGCCAGTGTGGCACCATGGTCCATCGTGGTGGGCATCGCGCTGGGCGCGGGCGTCGGTATCGTCTCGGGGGTCTATCCCGCCAGCCGAGCGTCGCGGCTGGATCCCATCGACGCCCTGCGTCAGGAGTAACGCATGGCCCTCGGATCGTTCCGGCTCTTCGCCGTCACTGAAGGCGTCCGCATTGCCATCGACGCGTGCCGTGCCAACAAGATGCGCGCCGGCCTCACCATTCTTGGCATCGCGGTGGGCGTGTTCGTGGTGGTGGCGATTTCGGCGGCCATTCACGGCATCAACCAGTCGGTTGCGCGCGACTTTGCCAGCACGGGTCCCACCACATTCTTCGTGAGTCGCTATCCCATCTCGTTCGAGGGATGCGATGGGTCGGACGACACCTGCGCGTGGCTGCGCAATCCGCCCATTCGCTCCAACGAAGTGGAAACGCTGCGTCGACTGAGCACGATTGAAGCGGTTGGCGAACGCCTGGACTGGTCGGCGGCGGCGCGCTATCGCGATCGCGCACTGTCGCAGACCAGTATCGAGGGATATTCCGCCGAGTGGACCACCATTGGCGCGCCGGACATTTTTCCGGGCCGCGCGTTCACCGCGGCCGAGGCGCGCACCGGGGCGCGGGTGGCAGTGCTGTCCACGCTGATGGTCGAGCGATTGCTGGGCGATCTCGACCCGATCGGCAAGAGCATCATGCTCAACGGCGTGCCGTTCGAAGTCATCGGGGTGTACAAGGACAACGCCAGTTTTCTGTCCGGCGGCGAACGCCCCAAGGCCGTCGTCCCCGTCCAGGCCCTGATCCGCTATCTCGGCGCCCGCGCGAGTGGCATTGGGCTGGCTGTCCTGCCGCGGGCCGATGTCACGCGCGACGAGGTGGTGGACGACGTGACGGCCTCCATGCGCGGCCAGCGCGGATTGCGTCCCTCGCAGGAGTCGTCATTCGCCATCATCACGCAGGACAAGTTGCTCGACACGTACAACCAGATCTTCGGCTTGTTCTTCCTGGTGATGATCGCGTTGTCCGGTGTGGGGCTGATTGTCGGCGGCGTGGGCGTGGTGGCCATCATGATGATTTCGGTCACCGAGCGCACGCGGGAGATCGGCGTGCGCAAGGCCCTGGGCGCCACGCGCGGCACCATCCTGTGGCAGTTCCTGGTGGAGGCGGCGACGCTGACCGGCATCGGCGGGGCCATCGGTCTGTTCGTGGGATGGCTGGCCGCCGTCGGCATTCGCAGTTACTCACCCATCGAGGCTTCCATTCCGCCGTGGGCCGTGGTGGTGGCGCTGGGAGCCAGCGCCATCACGGGTGTCTTGTTTGGCCTGCTCCCCGCGTCGCGCGCCGCGCGACTCGATCCCGTCGACGCGCTCCGGTACGAATAGCATGCCATTCCTGGAAGCGGTTCGCCTCGCACTCAACACCATTCGTGTCCAGAAACTGAAGAGCTTCTTCACGCTCATCGGCGTCACCATCGGGGTGATGTTCCTGATTGCGGTGGTGTCCATCGTCGAGGGGATGAGCCGGTACGTGGAGAACGACTTCGCCGGCAAGCTGTTCGGGGTAAACACGTTCACCCTGCGTCGCTGGAACGACTTCAACACCGACGACAATCTCGACTGGCGCGAGATCATGCGACGACCGCGGCTCTATCCCACCGATGCGCGGATGGTGCGTGGTGCGCTGCCCCCGGGTTCGCAGTCCGCGATCACGAGCGAGACGTTCATGAAGGCCGACTCGCCAAACAATCGGCCACGCGACGTGCAGGCGGTGGCCACGGAAGCGGCCTACTTCACGATCAAGAAATTCAACGTCACCACCGGGCGCGCGTTCGGACCGCAGGAAGTCGCCGCGGGGTCGCGGGTCGTGGTGATTGGCGTTGAGGTCGCTTCGCATTTCTTCGCCGGGTTGGACCCGATTGGGCGGGAGATTCGCCTGGCGGGCGTGCCGTATGAGGTGATCGGCGTCATTGAGAAGCAGGGCGCCATTTTCGGTTTCTCTCTCGACCGTCTCGCCATCGCACCGTATACCAGCCCCTTGTCACGAGCGATTCGCCCGAGTGGTGACATCGAAAGTCTGATCGTGCAGGCGCCCACCGCCGATTTGGTGGTCGATGGCATGGATGCGGCGCGCGAAGTCATGCGCGCCTCGCGGCGCATGCCGCCGGGGAAGCCCGACAATTTCGCGCTTGAGACGCAGGACGAAGCCATGGCGTTCTTCGACGGACTCAAGTCGAAGATGGTGATCTTCGGTACGGCGTTGCCGGCGATTGGCCTCGTGGTCGGCGCGATGGTGATCATGAACATCATGCTCGTCGCCGTCGCCGAACGCACGAGGGAAATTGGCGTGCGGAAAGCGCTGGGCGCTCGGCGGCGCGACATCATGTCCCAGTTCCTGGTGGAAGCCGCGACGCTCAGCGTCGTCGGCGCGGCAATCGGCATTGGATTGGGCATTGCCTTGGCGGCGATCATTGCGGCCACGACGCCGTTGCCGGCCGCCGTGGCCCCCTGGTCCATTGTCGCCGCACTCTCGGTTGGTGCCGGCGTTGGCGTGGCCGCAGGCATTTATCCGGCCAGTCGCGCCGCGCGGCTCGATCCGATCGCCGCGTTGCGGCAGGAATAGGAGCGGCGCATGCGACTGATCGATCGATTGTTGATGGCATTCGAAGGCATCGGCATGGCCTTCGATGCCATGCGCGCGAACAAGGTACGGGCGCTCCTCACGATTGCCGGGGTCGCCATTGGGGTATTCGTGGTCGTGGCGATGGGGGCCACCGTGCACGGCATTCGAAAGAGCTTTCAGTCGGATCTGGATGAATTCGGGGCCACGTCTTTTCAGGTGCGGCGTCGCGGCGTTGGCATGAACAATTGCGACGGAACTGACGATACCTGTCCCGAACGCAAGAATCCCGGAATCACGTTGGCCGAGTGGACATCGATCAAGCAGTTGTCCACGGTCGAAACCGCAACGGCGTGGTTGTCGGGACAGGCCAATTTCGACTACAAGGATCGCCACGTCACGAATGTCGGCTACGACGCACAAAGCACCGACTGGATCAAGACAGATGTTGCCGATATCTCACCCGGACGAAGTTTTTCGCAATCGGAGCACGACGCCGGCGCCCAGGTGGTGGTCATCAATGACACGCTGAAGAATCGATTGTTCGGCGATTCCGATCCTATCGGCAAAGCGATTGCCGTTGAAGGCAAACAGTTTCTCGTCATCGGCGTGTTTCATACGAAGGCGGGATTTCTCAAGACCATGGACGGTCGCGGGCCAGACAAGCCGCGCGCGATTCTCCCCATGATGACGGCATACCGGCATTTGGACGTGTGGCGGCGTGGTTTGCTGATCATGGTGAAGCCGCAGGCGGACGCCCCGCAGGCGGAGGTCATGGACGCGATCACCGAGCTCCTGCGTGGCCGACGTGGGCTGAAGCCGGGTGTGCCGAACAATTTTGCCCTCGTCGCGCAGGATCGCATGATGGAGACATTCGACCAGTTGTTCGGGGCCATTTTCATGGTCGGCCTGGCCCTCTCTGCGGTCGGACTCCTGGTCGGTGGCGTCGGCGTGATAGCCATCATGATGATTTCGGTGACCGAGCGGACGCGCGAGATCGGGGTTCGCAAGGCACTGGGGGCCACCAGGGCCACGATTCTCTGGCAATTCCTGGTGGAGGCCGCGACCCTCACCTCGGTGGGCGCGTCAGTGGGTCTGGTCATCGGTGCCGTACTGGCCTGGATTGTCCGCACCAACACCCCGGTGCCGACATCGATCCCGGCGTCGGCAATCGTCACGGCGATTCTGGCCAGCATCGGTACCGGTATCGTTTTTGGCATGCTCCCCGCGATGCGAGCCGCCCGACTCGATCCGGTCGAGGCGTTGCGACACGAGTAGTGCGCGCCGGGTTATTTTTGAGGGGTGAAAACCCGTGATGCAGTCGGTCTTGCCCTGTCCCAGCTTCGTGTCCAGAAGCTGAAGAGCGCCTTCACCCTGCTCGGCGTCACGATTGGCGTGATGTTCCTCATCGCCGTCGTGTCGATCGTGGAGGGTATGGGTCGTTATGTCGAAGAGGATTTTGCCGGCCGGCTGATCGGCAAGAACACGTTCACGTTGCGGCGGTTCAACAACGTGGGACCCGGCGGCAACCGGGGATTCGACGCGCGCACGGCACAGCGCAACCCGCTGCTGCGTATGACCGATATCGATGCGGTGCGTGCAGCGATCCCGGCCAACATGAATTCCAGCATCGCCAACGAGACGTTCAAGTACGCCTCGTCGCCGGGGTCACGCCCGCGTCAGGTGCAGGCGGTGGCGACCGATGCGAACTATTTCCAGATCAAGACGTTTGCGGTGGAAAAGGGGCGCGCGTTCAGTGATCAGGAAGTCCGCGCCGGGGCCACGGTCATCGTCATTGGCGTCGAGGTTGCCGAGCACTTCTTTCCCGGGCTCAATCCCGAGGGACGTCAGTTGCGCGTGGCGGGTGTGCCCTTCACGGTCATCGGCGTCGTCGAGAAGCAGGGATCGGTGTTCGGGTTCTCGCTCGATCGACTGGCCATCGCCCCCTATACGTCGCCGATGGGGCGGATCATTCGTCCCCAGCGGGATATCTCGTCACTCATCGTGCAGGCACCGCGCCAGGAGGACCTGGCAGACGGCGTGGAGGCGGCGCGCGGGGCCCTGCGGGCGATCCGGGGACTGCGCGCCAGCGAGCCGGACAACTTCGGGCTCGTGACACAGGACGCGGCCTTCGGCTTCATCAATCAGCTGAAAGGACGACTCATTCTGTTCGGCACGGCGCTGCCGGCCATCAGCCTGATTGTCGGCGCGATGGTGATCATGAACATCATGCTGGTGGCCGTGGCCGAACGCACCCGCGAGATCGGCGTGCGCAAGGCGCTGGGGGCCAAGCGCAGTGACATCATGTCGCAGTTTCTCGTGGAAGCGGCAACGCTCAGCACCCTTGGCGCGCTGATCGGCATCGGGCTGGGTCTGGGTCTGGCCGAACTCATTGCCGCGTTAACGCCGTTGCCGGCGGCGGTTGCGCCGTGGTCGATCGCCGCGGCCATCATCACCGGGGCCGGCGTCGGCATTGCGGCCGGACTGTATCCCGCCAGTCGCGCGTCGCAACTCGACCCCATTGCCGCCCTGCGCCAGGAATAGCCCCGTATGAATCGACTGCTGCTGGTGTTCGAGGGTGTTGGGATGGCGATTGACGCGATCCGATCCAACAAGGTGCGTGCGGCACTGACTATTGCGGGTGTGGCGATCGGCGTGTTCGTGGTCGTGGCCATGGGCGCCGTGGTGAACGGCATTCGCCAATCCTTCCAGAAGGATCTCGACGAAATTGGCGCCACCACATTCATCGTGCAACGACGCGGCAGCGGCATCAGTGCCTGTGATGGCACGGATGAGAAGTGTCCGGACCGTCGGAATCCTCCCATTTCGTTCGCCGAATGGGACATGATCGGACGGCTGCCTGGCATTGCCAATGTCATCGGTGTGCTGGGAGGCAGTGGTAATTTCGCCTACAAGAACGTGCGTCTCGACAACGTGGGCTATGACGCCTACAGTCCGGAGTGGCCCGAAGTGGACGCCTCGGACATCAACCCGGGACGCAACTTCACGCGCACCGAGTACGACGCCGGACAACCTGTGGTGCTGCTGAACGACACGCTCAAAGCGCAGCTGTTCGGCGAATCGGAACCGATCGGCAAGCAGATCATGATCAGCGGTCGGCAGTTCACGGTGATCGGGATTTATCAACCCAAGGCGGGATTCCTCAAGTCACTTGAGGGCAAGGGACCGGACACGCCGCGCGCCATTGTGCCGCTGCAGGCCTCCGTGCGCACGCTGGATGTCTGGAAGGGGGGACTGACCCTGCTGGTCCGTCCATTCGCGACGGCGACGCAGAGCCAGGTGATGGATGAAGTGATGGCGGCCATGCGTGCGCGGCGCGGCCTCAAACCGGGCATGCGTGCCACGTTTTATCTAGTGGAGCAGGATCGCATCAAGGAGACGTTTGATCAGCTCTTCGGCGCGATCTTCGCCGTTGGACTCGCGTTGTCGGCGGTGGCGTTGTTGGTGGGCGGTGTGGGTGTCGTGGCCATCATGATGATTTCCGTCACGGAACGCACGCGTGAGATCGGCGTGCGCAAGGCGCTGGGGGCGACCGCGGGCACGATTCGCTGGCAGTTCCTGGTGGAGGCCGCCACGCTCACCAGTATCGGGGCGCTCATCGGTCTCGGGATCGGCGCCCTCCTGGCCTGGGCCATTCGCAGCAACAGCTCCATCCCAGCCACCTTGCCGGTCAGTATCGTCGCCACCGCGCTGATCGCCAGCGCGATCACGGGCGTGGCGTTCGGCATGCTCCCCGCCATCCGCGCGTCGCAACTCGATCCGATCGAAGCGCTCCGGCACGAGTAGCGGTTCGGCGATGCGCTTCGTTGACGTCATCCGGCTGTCGTTGCAGCAGCTGCGCGTCAATCCGCTGCGCACGGCCTTCACGCTGCTGGGCATCGTGGTGTCCGTGGGGTTCCTGGTGGCGGTGGTGGCGATCATCCAGGGGATGAACGCGTACGTGAAGGAGAACATCGCCGATGCGATGATCGGCATGAACACGTTTCAGGTGCGTCGTCTTCCCATCAGCCTGGGGTTTTTCAACGACGACGAATTCCGCCTGCTGCGGCGACGCCCTCGCGTGGACGAACGCGACGCGGACGCGGTGCGGGCGGCGTTGCCCGACGCTGACGCCATCAGCCTGCAATCCGGCTGGCCGACACCGCAGGCGGACATGAGCTGGCGGAATCGCACCCTGGGCAGCGTGCAGGTGTTTGGCGTGACGCCGGGCTTCCAGATTGTGCAGGACTACAAATTCACGGCGGGTCGTCCGTTGAGCGACACGGACGTGAGTGAGCGGCGCCGCGTCGTCGTCATCGGCGCCGACGTGGCCAGCAAGCTGTTCGACGACGGTGTGGCCGTTGATCAGGAAGTTCGGTTGATGGGGCAGCGATTCACCGTGATCGGCGTGGTGGGGCGCAAGGGACGTGTACTGGGGCAGTCGTTTGACGGGTTTGCCCTGCTGCCGATTTCCGCCTTCGAAGCGATCTACGGCCGCCGACAGACCACCACCATTTCCGTGAAGATGCGCGACGCGGCTGATGTCGCTCCCGCGATGGCGCGGGCGCAGGAGGCCATGCGGGTGTCGCGCGGCCTCCGTCCGATCGAGGCCGACAATTTCGACGTCGGCACCGCCGATGCCTTGGTGGACTTCTGGAAGCAACTCACCAAGGTGCTGTTCGCCGTCGTGCCCGCCGTGGTGGCCATCGGCATTCTGGTGGGCGGCATCGTGATCATGAACATCATGCTCATGGCCGTCACCGAGCGCACGCACGAAATTGGTTTACGAAAGGCCGTGGGCGCAACCTCCGCCGACGTGCGCAAGCAGTTTCTGGCCGAAGCCGTCACGCTGGCCGTATTGGGCGGCGCGCTGGGTGTGGCGTCGGGCTGGGGACTGGCCACCGTCATCGCCGCCGTGTCGCCGCTTCCGGCCCGCGTGAGTCTCTGGTCGGTGGTGCTGTCGCTCACGCTTGGCGCCGGCATCGGCATCCTGTTTGGTGTCTACCCGGCCTCGCGCGCGGCGCAACTGGACCCGATTACCGCCATGCGCGCCGAGACATGACGTGACGCCACTCCTGCGCGTCGACGCGTTCGGCGAGAACATTCGCATTGCCTTCGATGCGCTTCGCGTGAGCAAGTTGCGATCGTCGCTGACCATTCTGGGTGTCGTCATCGGCGTCGCCACCGTGATGGCGATGGCGGCCATCGTGCAGGGCATTCGCGATTCAATCGTCCGGACGATTGAAGTGGCCGGCCCCACGACGTTCTACGTGATGAAGAAGTTCTCGCAGACACCGCTCAATCCGGACAACCTGCCCAAAGACGTCCGCATTCGTCCGGACCTCTCGGACGACGAAGCCGGGCAGCTTCGGCGGTTGCCGGAAATCGGCTACGCATCGCTCTGGGCGCAGACGCTGGCGCGCATCGAGGCCGACGGCGCGCGCACCCAAGCCATGGCGATTTTCGGCGCGGACGACGGCTTCACGCGCATTCAAAATGGCGAATTGTTGAGCGGCCGGTGGTTTTCACGGACCGAATTGCTGGCCGGTTCACCGGTCGTGGTGCTGCAGGATGAAACCGCTCGTCGCCTGTTCGGACAGGAAGCGAGTCTTGGCCGCTGGGTCCGGGTAGGCGGCCGGCCGCTGGAAGTGATCGGACTGTGGCAGGAACCGGCCAACGTGTTCGCGCCCCCGGCCAATCGGTGGGGGCGGTGGTGCCGTATCGGCTGATGGATCACCAGTTCCAGATTGACCGCACCAACGCCTTGTGGATTCCGGTCAAACCCCGTGACGGGGTGAGCGTATCGGACGCGCAGAGTGCGGTGACCATGAAGCTTCGCGAGATGCGCGGTCTTCGCCCGCGCGACGGCAATACGTTCGACCTGATCACGCAGGATCAGGTGTTGGACACCTTCAATGGCATTACCGGGGTCTTCTTTCTGGTGATGATCGTGCTGTCGAGCGTAGCCCTGTTGGTTGGCGGCATTGGCGTGATGGCCATCATGACCGTGTCGGTCACCAGTCGCACGCGCGAGATCGGCCTCCGGAAGGCGCTCGGTGCCTCGCGGCGCGATATCCTCCAGCAGTTCTTGATCGAGGCAGCGACCCTCACCGGGATCGGCGGCGCGATCGGGATTGTGGTGGGGCTGTCGATGGGACGCGTGGCCTCGCTTGCCCTCGATGTCGACGCACCGGTTCCGCTGACGTTTACCATTCTCGCGGTGGCCGTCTCCGTGGGGATCGGGATCGTGTTCGGCATGATCCCGGCGCAACGCGCCTCGCGGCTGGATCCCATCGAGGCGCTGCGCCACGAGTAGTGCTTGCCGACGTCTCGCCCCACCCGACCTTGTCGCCGTTCCCCATCGCCCGTACTCTCCCTCATGGCTGACCTTGACCTGCTGGCCATCGCGCCACATCGCGATGATGCGGAACTGACCTGCGGCGGCACACTGATTCGGGCCGTTGATGCCGGGCATGCGGTTGGCGTGCTGGACCTGACGCAGGGCGAGATGGGAACGCGTGGGTCGGCCGCACTGCGCGCGGCAGAGGCCGACGCGGCGGCGCGCGTCATGGGGCTGACCGTGCGGGAGAATCTGGCGTTGCCCGATGCGGGCATTCGCAACGACGACGACACCCGCGCGTTGCTGGCGCAGGCCATCCGGCGGTTGCGCCCGCGCGTGGTGATTGCGCCCGCCCCGACTGGTCGCCACCCCGATCATCGACGGGCGACCGAGTTGGTGCGGGACGCCTGCTTTCTGGCGGGGCTGGCGAAGTTTGCGCCCGGTGACGCACCGGCATTCCGGCCGTTCAAGCTGCTGCACGTCATCACCTATCGGGAAGACGCGCTGAAGCCGACGTTCATTGTTGACATCAGCGAGCAGTTCACGCGCAAGATGGACGCGATACGCTGCTACGCCTCGCAGTTCGACGGGGCGACGCAGGCCGGGGAGGTCTATCCGAATGGCGAATCGCTGTACGACGTGGTCACGCATCACGCGGCCCACTACGGGTCACGCATCCGCGTACGCTACGGCGAGCCTTTTTTCACCGAGGAAACGATGCGCGTTGACGACGTCACCGCACTCGGTGTCTCCACGTTCTGACCTCCTGCCACGCGCAGCCTCCCCTATGAGCGAATCGAAACACGCCGGCGCCACAAGCGGCATGGATTACGGCCGTTACCTGCAATTGGAGGAACTGCTGGCGCTGCAAACGCCGCAATCGTCGCCGGAACACCCCGACGAACTGCTGTTCATCGTCGTCCATCAAGCGAGCGAATTGTGGTTCAAGGTGCTGCTGCATGAATTGTCCACGCTGGTGGGGGCGCTGCAGCAGTTCGACACGATGCGGGCGCTGCTGGCCATCCAGCGCGTGAATGTGCTGACCGAGATCATCGCGCAGCAATTGTCGTCCCTGGACACCCTGCCGCCGCAACGCTTCGCGCAGTTTCGTGGCTATCTGGGTTCGTCCAGCGGTTCGCAGAGCGTGCAGTTCCGGGCCATCGAAGCGACCGCCGGTTTGCGCGACCCGCATTTCATGGCGGCGATCACTGAACACGGCGATCCGCCACCGGCGGTCAAGGCCGCCCTCGAGCGACCCACACTGCAGGCGCTCGCGGAAGCCCTCATCGCGCACGAGGGCGTCACGCTGGAGTCGCTGTATACCGGCCCCGGGCCCACGCCGCTCTTTCTGGTGGTGGAAGGCCTGCTGGAGTTTGAGCAACGCTTTGCCCGCTGGCGGTTCCTGCATGTGCAATTGGTGGAGCGCATCATCGGACCGGGCACCGGCGGCACGGGTGGCACGCTGGGCGCGAAGTACCTCGCCCGGACCGTCTCGCAACGTTTCTTCCCGTCGTTGTGGGCGGTGCGCAGTGAGTTCTATGGGAGGGGAAGTACTCAGTACTAAGTACCAAGTACCAAGTACCAAGTACCAAGTACCAAGTACCAAGTACTCCATCTCCCATTCGATGACTGACGCTACTCTGATCGATATCTCGATACCGCTATCTGCCGCCACGCCGCCCTGGCCGGGTGACGTGCCGTTCTCGTGCGGATGGACGTGTCGGCGGGAGGCGGGTGAGAGTGTCAACCTTGGCGTCATCACGACCAGTCCGCACGTGGGGACGCACGCGGATGCGCCAATGCATGTGGAGTCCGCGTGGGCCGCCAGCGAGTCATTGCCGGCGGAGATCTTCGTTGGCGAGTGCCTGGTGGTCGCACTGCCGGACAACCATCCCGTGTCGGACGACGTCAGTGTCGCGACGCTTTCCGCGCTGCTTGGTGACCGGCGCACGATGCGACTGCTGGTCCGTACTGGCTATTCGATTGCGCAGGGTACGTTCCCCGACGATTGGCCCGCGCTGAGCCCTGAGGCCGTGCGGTGGTTGCTGGATCGCGGTGTGCGGTTGTGGGGCAGCGATGCGCCGAGTGCCGATCGACGCGCCAGTCAAACGCTTCCTGTGCATCACGCGCTGTTTGCGGGCGGCGCGTATGTGCTGGAGAATCTGGCGTTGGCGCACGTCACGCCGGGCGGCTACGAGTTGCTGGCACCACCGTTGGCGGTGCATGGTGCCGATGCCGCGCCGGTGCGGGCGATGCTTCGGGCGCGCTCCGACCATCGGTAACATCGGGTTGCCGAGCGCGTCAGGTATCCGCTTCGCGTTGGCGGTGCAACCGTTCGATCTCGGCATCCACGGACGGCAGCACGAACATGTCGTCAGCGATCTTGGCAATTTCCTCGGCTTCACGCCATGCGCGCTCGAGATCGGCCAACTCGCCGTCCATCGCGCGCCGCTCGGATTCCTCATGCAGGGCCATTTCCAGCGCCAGTCGGTAGTTGGTCGGTAGCGTATGCAAAGCACCCGGTAACTTTCTCACGCGACCATCGCCGCTCCAACCTCCGGGCTTTCGCTTCCAGCGTTCCTGGTTGGCGCGTGCGCCGTGTCGTTCCTGCACGTTGGCCAGCACGCGCAGCGGGTCGCCCGCTTCCTCAAGCAGTGATACCGCATCGCGCACGTCAGTGCGTGTGCCACCGAATCGATTGACGGTTGGCATGAGGCGGGCCGCGGCACGCATGGCCGCGTCGCCGGTGAGAATATGCGTGCCGGCCACCGATTCAAGTCGTAATTGCATCTGACCGGGGGTGTCACTGCGCTCGATGGCACTCATGCGTGCATGTCGCCGCTGTACGTCCACCAATCGCCCATCGGCGAGCGCTATGCGCCCGATGGACTTGCCCGGCCGGCCATTGATGAGCGAGTCCCACAGACCGCCATTGGCGTAGACGCCGGCGAAACTGCCAAAACTCGCGCCAACCCACAGCACGCCGCCAACGATTGCCGTCGCACTGCCCAGCACCGCACCGGTCACCAGCATCTGCCGTTTGCGACGTCGGCCGAACTGATCGCCGTATCGCCAGGCGGCCATCTCCGGCCGCTGGGGCGCCCCGATGCGAATGAGATCGACTCCCTCGCGCAGTCGCGCGAGACCGATGTTGTCGGTGCTCACCCTCAACCGGCTGTCACGGAACCGGCGTTCTGCCTGTTCGACCGCCTCCCATCGCTCCTCGAGCGGTGACAGGTTCCAGCGGTCACACTGCCGACACACCACCCACAGTCGACCACGGGCGGCATCAAACGCCAGACGCGTACCCACCGGAAAGGCCTCAAAGGCCTCGTTCCTACCGAGGTCGGTGGTGCAGTGAATACAGGTCGTGAACACGGAGGGTGATCGGAGGACAACCGAAGGGTGCCATGGATCCTGATACCCGGTAATTTAGGGGATGAACCCGCTCGTCTATCTGGACCACGCCGCGACGACTCCCGTCCGCGACGAGGTCATGGCTGCCATGGCGCCCTTCTTCGGTCCGCAATTCGGCAACCCCTCCAGCGTGCATCGCTGGGGGCGTGAAGCGCGTGTGGCGCTGGACGAGGCTCGAGAACGGCTGGCCGACTGTCTCGGCGCGCACCACGACGAGGTGTGCTTCACGTCGGGTGGCACCGAAGGCGACAATCTGGCGGTGCTGGGGGTGTCCCGCACCCTGCGCGCCATCGGGCGTACCGTGGCCATCACGACGCCCGTTGAGCACAAGGCCGTTCTCGAAGCGGTGCACCAGGTGACGCGTGAAGGCGGCGAGGAGCGCCTGCTCCGCGTCACCGCCGACGGGATCGTGGACCGCGAGGACTATGCACACCGCCTCGACGCGCGCGCGGCCATTGTCAGCGTGATGTGGGTGAACAACGAGACGGGTGTGGTGCAGGACGTCCCTGCACTTGCCGCGGACGCGAAGGCCGCCGGCGTGGTCTTCCATACCGATGCCGTACAGGCGTTCGGCAAGGTGGACATCAACGCGAAGGCCACGCCCTTTGACCTGCTCACGATTTCCGGACACAAGATCGGCGCACCCAAGGGCATCGGCGCGCTGTTCATTCGTCGGGACACCCCACTGGCGCCGATGTTGCACGGTGGCTCGCAAGATCGCGGTCGACGACCCGGTACCGAGAACGTGGCCTTCGCCATTGGCCTGGCGACGGCGGCTGAACTGATCATCGCTGAACAGGCCACTGAAGGTGCGCGTGTGCGCACCCTGCGCGACACGTTGGAAGCCCGGTTGCGCGAATGCATTCCCGATCTCGTGATTCACGGTGCCGGCGCACCGCGCGCGTCGCACATCTCCAACGTGTCCATTCCCGGCACGGACAGCGAGTCGATGCTGATGGCGCTCGACATGCGCGGCATTGCCTGCAGCGGCGGGTCGGCGTGTCAGAGCGGCAGCGTCTCGGCCTCGCACGTATTGAGTGCCATGGGCGTGCCACCGGCCGTGGCCGGCGCCGCGATCCGCATGTCGCTGGGTGCCCTCAGCGATGCCACATCGGTGGAACGCGTGGTGATCGTGTTGGCGACACTCGCCGGCAAGGCCCGCGGCGCGTTTCCCGCATTCGATTGATGCGCCCATGCTGATGGACGCGGTGGGTCCCGCCAAGGGCGAGCGCGTGCTGGTGGCGATGTCGGGCGGCGTGGACTCGTCGGTCGCGGCCGCCTTGCTGGTTGACGCGGGCTGCGATGTGGTCGGCATGACGATGAAGCTGCATGCCGATGGGAGCGATGTGCCCGATCGGCCCTGCTGCTCACTCGACGCCACCAGTGACGCCCGCCGTGTGTGCGAGAAGCTGGGGATCCCGCACTACGTCACCAACCTGATCGATCACTTCGGGCAGGATGTGGTGGACGATTTCGTCCGCGAATACGCGCGCGGACGTACACCGATTCCGTGCGTGCGCTGCAACACGTTCACGAAGTTCCGCGACCTGTTGCACAAGGCTGACGCGGTTGACGCGCATTGGCTGGCGACGGGTCACTATGCCCGCATGGGGAGTGTCGACGGCGTGCGCGTCATGCGCCGCGGCCTCGACGCGTCAAAAGACCAGAGCTACTTCCTCTGGGGCATCGCCCGGCCGGTCCTGGACCGCCTGGTGTTGCCCATTGGCTCGCAAACCAAACCGGAGACGCGCGACATGGCACGACGGTTTGGCTTGCGCACCGCAGAGAAGCCGGAGAGTCAGGATATCTGTTTCGTGCCCGACGGCGATCATGTGCGCGTCCTGCGAGAACACCTCGGGGCGAATGCCCCATCGCTGTCGGCCGGACCATTTCGACTGGTGAGCGGCGAAGTAGTTGGTGAGCATGAAGGCTTCGCGCGGTTCACGGTCGGCCAGCGCAAGGGTCTGCCCGGCGGATTCGCGGAACCGATGTTCGTGGTGAGCATCGTGCCCGGCGAACGAGCGGTGGTCATCGGTCCGCGTGAGGCGCTCGTGGGCCGCGACGTGGAAGCGCGGGAGCTCAACTGGCTGGCCGAACCACCGACCGTTGGTGCGACCGTGCAGGTGCAGGTGCGCAACCGGGCCAAGGCGGCCGCGGCCACGGTGCGGCGCATCGATGCCACGTCCATCGAATTGGCACTTGATGAACCCGTCCTGGCGATCTCGCCGGGCCAGTCGCTGGTGGTGTATGACGGAGAGATCGTGCTGGGCGGCGGGGTGATTGAGAACTCAGTACTTGGTACTTAGTACCTAGTACTTGGTACTTAGTACTTGGTACTTGGTACTTGGTATTGCATTCCCGTCGTCATCACTGCCACGGCCATGTCCGCGGTCACGTTCAACAGTGTCTTGAACATGTCGGGGATCGTGTCCAGCGCGATCATGATACCGATGCCTTCCACCGGCAGGCCGATTGCCGTGTACAGCGGCGCCTGCAGCAGCATGCCACCGCTGGGGATTCCGGGCGTGCTGAAGCTCAGCACCACCGAGGACGCGGCTACCAGCGCGATGGACGACGCGGGGAGCACGATCCCATACAATTTCGCAATGAACAGCGCACCCACCACCCAGTACAACGCGCTGGTGAGCTTGAACACCGACACGCCAAGTGGCAGGACAAATCCGGTGGCGGTGGTGGGCAGCTTCAACACGTCGGTGGCGCCTTTCACCAACGCGGGTAGCGCGGCCAGCGAGCTGCGTGCGCCAAAGCCAACCACCTGACCGGGCAGCAGCGCCCGTGTGAACAGTGCCAACGGCACGCGACGCGTCACGCCAATGAGCACGTACAGGCCGACGGTTGAAATCAGGTGCAGTGCGATCAACACGGCCACGTAGAACCCGATGGCGCCGATGGCGGAGGCGCCAAGTTTCTGGCCCAACGCAACGGCCAGCGCAAAGATGCCCAACCAGCCGATGGCCAGGATCCAACGCACCACCACCAGCATCGCGTCGGCCATGCCCTTGAAGAACGCCACCTGTGTCGCGCGCGCCTCGGGGGCGATGCGTCCCAACGCAAACGCGTATAGCAGCGTGAACAGCACCATCGGCAGCAGCGCGCCATCCGACGCGGCGCGTACCGGATTGAGCGGAATGAGACTCAGCACCCAGCTGCGCACCGACAGCGCGTCGGCCGGCGGCAAGTCGATGTTCGCGGACTCGCGCAGGCGCGTCGTGGCGTCGGGATCGAGACTCAGCCACTGAAACAGCCACGGGGAAACCAGCGCCGAGAACACCGCGCAGACGAACAGCAGGGCCAGAAACCAGGCGAACGCGCGCGCACCGACCGCGCCAGTGTGTCTGGTATCATCCGCGCCCGCGACACCGATAATGAGCAGCGGCACCACCAGCGGGATAACGGTCATCCGCACGGCGTTGATCCAGGCCGTGCCCACCGGCTCGAGCATTGCCACGATGCGCGTCGCCATGGCCGGCGGAAGCAGATCCTGCGCCAGCAGCATGCCGAACGCGAGACCGAGGGCGAGGCCCATCGACACCTGAACGGCCTGCGATCGAAACGGCGACGTACGCGAAAGCACGCCGTTCATCGTGCGGTGCGCCGCACGGTCAGAACCCGAAACCGACAGACCACGCCACGAGCCGCTTGCCCGACGATGATGCCCCGGCGGCGTCACCGAGTCGCACGTAGTATCCCAGCTCGCCACCAATGGCGAGCGCCGGCCAGATGTGCAGCGACGCGCCAACGTACGTGCGTCGTGGCGTGGCCTTGAGCGGCGCCCCGAATGTTCGCAGCACGTTGCCGGTGACCATGATGCCGCTGCCCCACGGCGCGAAACTGGTTCCGGCGCCAAGACTCATTTGCGCGCCACCGAGACCGACCTTGGCCACCGCCAGCGTGCACACATCGGGACCGCTATTCGATTCATGCAGCAACCCTCCGCCATACGACAGTGCCCACTTGAGCGGGGCACCGTATGTGAGGCCCGCCATGCATTGCTCGAGATGCCACCCCTCGGGCTCCGCTGGTTCCCGAACGACATCGTGACGTGCGGCCAACCCGCGCGGCGCGACCGGCTGGGCGCCGAGGCGTGTCACCGCCATGACGCCCGCGATCACCACGCACGCCACTGCGGTTCCGGCACGCATCAGAACTTCATCCCGGCCGATTCGGCAAACTCGCGCATGGCCTTCTCCTGCGCTTCCGACAACGTCTCCGGCACGGTGATCGTGATTTCCACCAGGAGATCGCCTTTCCGACCTTCCTTCTCGATACCCTGCCCGGCCACGCGAAAGCGTTTGCCCGACGATGTGCCCATGGGAATGCGCAGCGCCACTTTCTTGCCGTCAAGCGTCTTCACGCTCACGCGCGACCCGAGCGTCGCCTGCGCAATATTGATGGGGACGGTCGCCACGAGGTCGAGTCCATCGCGTCGATAGAATCGATCAGATAGCACTTCGAACGTGATGACCAGGTCCCCCGCCTGTCCACCGGAGGCGCCTTTTCCCCCCTGCCCTTTCATGCGCACTTTCGTTCCGCTTTCCGCTCCCGCCGGCACCGCAATGAGCACTTTCCGTTTCACGCGCACTTCGCTAGCGCCGTTGCACGTCGGGCACCGTTCGCTGGCAATCTGACCGCGTCCCATGCACACCGGGCACGGTCGATTGACGGCAAAGCTGCCCTGGCCAAACGAGATCACCCCGCGCCCGCTGCACTCGGCGCAGGCCTTGAGCTGTGCGCCCGGCGCCGCACCAGAGCCGCGACAAGTGACGCACTCTTCGTTCACTTCGAGTTCCACCGGCACCTTTCCACCAACAGCCGCCACACGAAACGGCACTTCCACCGTCTTCTCGACGGTTTGGCCGCGCTCCGGCGTGCGCGTGCGCGAACGCGCGCCGGCCGCACCGCCCCCAAACATCGACGAGAACAAATCGCCCAGCCCACCAATGCCGCCTACATCGAACTCACTGAACGTTCCGGCACCTGACTGTCCCGGGCCAGTCGTGCCGAATCCGGACGGGCGCGATGACGACGGTCGCGAGCCCATGCCGCTGAAGGCGCCCAGACGTCGCATGTCGTCGTACTGCTTTCGCTGCTCGACATCACCCAGCACGTTGTACGCCTCGGAAATTTCCTTGAAGCGCTCCGTCGCCTTCGGATCGTTCTGATTGGCGTCCGGATGGTACTTCTTGGCCAGCCGGCGATACTGTTTCTTGATCTCATCGGCCGTCGCAGACGACGCGACGCCGAGGACCGCGTAGAAGTCCTTGCTGTTCGCCATCAGGACATGAGGGGCGCGGTGCCTGTCCACTGCTTCACAACGACGCGTGCCGGACGCAGCACGTGGCCGTTGATGATGTAGCCCACCTGGAATGTGGCCGCGACCACCCCATCTTCATCCGCCGTGAATGCCGGCGCGGTGCTCACCGCCTCATGCTGCGCGGGATCAAACGGGTGCCCGGTGGGATCGATGGTTTCAAAGCCATGCCCGGAGAGCGACTTGAACAACTTCCTCTCGACCATCAGGACCCCATCGACCACCGTTTTCGCATCCACGGTCGCGGGATCGACGTGGGCAAAGCGCGTGATGTCGTCGATGGCATCGAGGATGCCGCGTACCAGTTCACCCTGGGCGCGCCATCCGGACTCCTGACGCTCCTTCACCGCGCGTCGACGGAAATTGTCGTACTCCGCGGCCAGCCGTAGATAGCGGTCGTTGAGCGTCTGGATTTCACGCTGTTCAGGAGAAACGATCGCATCGCCGTCTACTGCGGCCGCGCCTTGAGCAGACTGAGCATCGGACTGGTCGTCCGTCATGGAATCCGTGGGATCGGTCATGGTTTGTGAGTGTCACCTGGCCATCACGCCGGTCGTGAAATCGCCCGGGAAGGCGGTCTGCACCGTACGCGTCGGGAACCTGAAAGTTTAGGAAGTCTAGCCGTTTTGCGGAACGATAAGGTCAGGCGCGGACGGTCCACCCTTCGGAGGCGGCGTCGCGCAGGAAGGCGCGCCGCAATCTATCAAGCGCCAACTGCGCGCCACGCTGACGGATTTCGGCGCGATCTCCGGGGATCACCGCCCGAATCGCATGGACGTCCCCTGCCACATCGACGGCAATCCAGACCGTGCCCACGGGCTTTTCCGGGCTCCCGCCGGACGGACCGGCGATACCCGTGATCCCGATACCGATAGTCGTGCCGAATTTGACGCGCACACCGCTGGCCATGGCGCGGGCCACCGGTTCACTGACCGCCCCTTCGGCCACCAATACGTCAGACGGCACCCCCAATTCTCGGGTCTTCACCTCGTTGGCATAGGCAATGACTCCGCCCTGCACCACGGCGCTCGACCCCGGAATTGCGGTGAGACGCGCGCCCAACAATCCACCCGTGCAACTCTCGGCGACGGCAATGGTCTCGTGTCGCTCGATGCACTCGGCGATCATCAGTGCCGCCAGATCGACGTCGCCTTCACCGTACACGAAGCGTCCCACGATCTCGCGCAACTTCGTCGCCGCGACGGCCAGACGTCGGTCGGTTTCCTCGGCCGGATAGGCGGTGGAGGTCAGTCGCAAATCGACCCCCTCGACACCGGGCAGGAAGGCAAGGGAGAATCCGTCCACACCGCGACCGAGTTCTCCCAGCTTGTCGGCAATGGCCGATTCGGAAATGCTGGCGGTGCGCAGCGTCAGCGATCGGACTACGGCGCCGCCGGAGGTGACCCGATCGCGAATACGCGGCAACAGGGTGTCCGCCAACATGCCACGCATTTCGCGCGGGACTCCCGGAAGCATGGCCACCCACCGGTTGCGTGAATCCTCCAACCAGATGCCCGGCGCGGAACCGTGCTTGTTGCCGAGAATGGTGGCGCGCTCGGGCACCATGGCCTGCTGCCGGTTGCTGTCGGGCATTTCGACGCCAAAGCGCTTGAGCCACCGCTGCTGGAGATTCTCGAGAATGGACTGATCGAGCACCATGCCGCGCCCGAAGATCTCGGCGATGGCGGGCTTGGTGCGGTCGTCAGCCGTGGGGCCGAGGCCGCCGGTGGTGATGACCGCGCCGGTGCGCTCCAGGGCCTCGCGAATGGCCGTGGTGATGCCACCGGGCTCGTCGCCAACGGTGGTGCGGCGGGCGATGCGAATACCCAACGCCGCGAGTTCACGGGCGAGGTGCGCGGCGTTCGTGTCGATGGTGAAGCCGAGCAGGAGTTCGTCGCCGATGGTGACGATTTCGATGTTCATGCGGGAAGATTACACCGCTGCATCGCGGTGTGGCTTGCTATCCGGCGGACAGCGAGCCCCACAGCACCCGCGAGCCATATCGCCGCATATACAAGAACAAGGTCCACAACGTCAGTCCGACGGCGCCGGTCATGGCCAGCACGCCAACGGCCCCGTTGAAGTAGGCCCAGCCGCGCCAGAGCGACTCATTCTGCCATCCTTGCCGAGCGGCCAGGGTGGCGGCAAAGAACCAGAAGTACGCGGCTCCCATCCAGATGCCCTGGAACGCGGTCTTCCACTTGGCCGGTCCAATGGCGGAAATGACAAGGCCACGACGGACGGCCACCTGCCGGAACACCGTCATGAATGCTTCACGCCCCAAGACCACGAGCACGATCCAGAGCGGCAGGGAAATGCGCCCGAAGGGCGTGACAAACAGGAACGGCGAGGTGTCGGGCATCCCCCCTTCGGTTACGACAAAGGCGTAGTGGCGTTGGAGGAAATACATGGGAACGAGCGTGGCCAACAGCAACAGCTTGTCGGCCAGCGGATCCAGCAACCGGCCCATGTCGGTCACCAGGTTGCGGCGGCGGGCAAAATGGCCGTCCCAGTAGTCGCTCACGGCCGCGACCAGAAAGAGCGTGAAGGCGATGAGTCTGGCCGTCCACGACGTCGTGAACGGCAGCCAGGCAATCAACGGCGTCAGGGCGATGCGTCCGACGGTGATCGCGTTGGGCAGGTTCACGTGGACACGACTCCGGTGGGAGGACGGTGAACTCAGGTCAGGCGAGCGTCTTGAGGACCAGTTTGGACACGGCTTTCAGGGTATCGAACACGCCGTCACCGGTAACACCCACCGCCTCAAAGTACGGCGCTCGCTCAACCCACTCACCGGTGGGCAACTGCGTCACCAGAAGTTCGCCAGCGCGGAAGGGATCCGCCAGTGGACGCATCCGGGCCGGATCGGTGACTTCCCACCCCGGATTGAGCATTTCCTGCAGTTCGGCCACCGGCGCCGCGTTGGGCAAATCACGCTTGTTGTACTGCACGATGAACGGCATGCGCGTCAGGTCATACCCGTACGCCGCCATGTTGTCGTACAGATTCTGCATCGATTCGATATTGGCCTCGGCACGATCTGCCTGCGAATCGGCCACGAACACGACCCCGTCGACGCCTTTGAGAATGAGCTTCCGGCTGGCGTTGTAGTACACCTGTCCGGGGACGGTGTAGAGATGGAAGCGCGTGCGGAATCCGCGAATCGTCCCCAGATCGACCGGGAGGAAATCGAAGAACAGTGTGCGTTCGGTTTCGGTGGCCAGGGAAATCAGCTTGCCGCGCGTGCTGGGCGAGACCTTGCCGTAGACGTATTCGAGATTCGTCGTCTTGCCGCCAAGTCCCGGACCGTAATACACGATCTTGCAGTTGATCTCACGGGACGCATAGTTGATCATCGACATCGTGTACGTCCGTTACTGAAAGAGCCGATCGATCTCGTCTTCCGCCCCGGCGAGGAATCCCGGCGGCGCCGAATGTTCCGAGCTGGCGCGCGAGAAGACGCCTTCGAAGATGCGGGTGAGTTCGTCCACCGCCGCCTTCATGCGCAAGCGCACCAGGCCAAGGGTGGTGCGGTTGTCGAATAACACGACCAGGATGACGCGACGCGCAATGTCGGCCAGATACATCGACTCGCGTTCGCCCTGATGGAACAGCACGTTGAAATCGCTTTCGCCGATGAGCCGCGCCAACTGGTCGTTGGCGCTGAAGTCGGCCGCCGTCAGCGTGGCAAACGCGGTGGCGTCGAAGTTGGGTGGCTCACCCACCGTGGCCACCAACTGGCCACTGCGATCAACGAGGAGCGCGCAGCGCGCTTTCGCGTCGTAGAGGAAGCGCTGCAGCGTAATCGTGATGGCCCCGAAGTCGTCCTCGGTAAACGACCAGGTGGCGGCGCCGACAGGCATGAACGTGGGGACGAGGGACTGAGGCACCCGTGTCCGGCGCGCGGTGTCACGCGGCTGGCACGCGGGGGGATTCTACGAACGTAACAGCCGTTCGGTCCGGCGCAGAACCCCTCGGGCCCTGCGGCGCAGTAACGGCAACGGCTCCCAGCGCAAATAGTCGCGAAGGAGTCGCGCACTATCAACGCTTGGATGCGCCCGAAGGTAACCGAGCGCGGCCAGCCGGCGGCGGGGGCTGGCATGGAAGAGCGACTGACGGTGGCTGGACTGCTGCTGGGTCCAGGTGGCAAAGCCGGCCACGAGGCCTGCCGCCACCCCCAGCACGACCACGCCGAGGTCGCCCCAGCCCACCCTCGGCCCGGACCGTACGCGCCGCACCCACGGCCGATCGTGCGGCATCGTCAGGGCATCTCCCGACGGGCCGAGAGGGCCTGGGCGATCGTCACGCCATCGGCATACTCGAGATCTCCCCCCACCGGCAGACCCCGGGCGATGCGGGTGATGCGCACCTCGTAGGTCTCCAGTTGTCGCTGGAGGTAGAGGGCGGTGGCCTCCCCTTCCAGCGACGGGTTGGTGGCCAGGATCACCTCGCGAATCCCCTCAGGGACCATTCGCGCCATCAGGGCGCCGATGGCCAGGTCACCCGGACCGACTCCGTCCAGCGGCGACAGCCGACCACCCAGCACATGATACACGCCGCGGAATTCGCTGGAGCGCTCGATCGACGCAATGTCCGAGGCCTCTTCGACCACGCACATGAGCTGCCCATCGCGCCGGGGATCGGCGCAGATGGCGCACAGCGGCGATTCGGTGAGGTTGCGACACCGCTCGCAGGTCCGCACCCGCTCGATGAGCGAGACCAGCGATTCGGCCAGTCGCCGACTCTGGTCGGGAGGCTGACGCAGCAAATGAAAGACCAGACGCTGCGCCGTCTTGCGGCCAATGCCGGGAAGCCGCGCGAGTTCGCCGGTGAGTTCGTCGATAACCGACACGAGAGACGTCCCGCGCTGACTTAGAAGGGCAGCTTGAACGGCAGGTCCACGCCGCCGGTCACCTTGCCCATCTCGGCCTGCATGGCGTCGGCCGCTTTTTTCTGCGCTTCCGCGGAGGCGACGACAATGAGGTCTTCCAACATTTCGATGTCATCGGGGTTCACGACCGTGCGCTCGATCTTCACGCGCTTGAGCTGCAACTTGCCGTCGCATTCGACGGTCACCATGCCACCACCCGCCGCACCGGTGAAGGTTTGACGCGCGAGGGCATCCTGCGACTCCTGTAACCGGCTCTGCATCTGCCGGAAGGTGTCGAGCATCTTGAACATGTCCATGGTGGGAAGTAGAAGGGGGGGACTCAGTACCTAGTACCTAGTACCAAGTACCAAGTACCAAGTACCAAGTACCAAGTACCAAGTACTAAGTACTAGGTACTGAGTACTGAGTACTAGGTACTGAGTACTAATCTCTGAGTTCCAGGTCGAGCGCGCGCACGGCGGCGTCAAGCACCGGGTCGCGCGCGGTGAGTGACTCCATTCGTTCCTTCTTCACGTCGTGCGCCGTGATGCGTCGCGACGACTTCGTGTCCGGTGGTGTGGCATTGGCCGATGGATGCTGGGCGCGCAGGGTGAAATTGGTGACGCCTTCAAAGCAACCCTGGACCGCCGCGAGCACATCACCGCGCGCGCTTTCGGCGGCACGCGCCCAGGTGTCGTCGGTTGGCGCATATCCCAGCACCAGTGATCCTTCCGCCGTGACATCGATGGGGCGCAGCCATTGCACGGCGTGGGCCACCGCGCCGCGGCCGTTGCGCTTGATCATTTCCGCGACATCGCTCCATCGCTCCAACACGGTATCCAGCGACGGAGGTGCCGCGACACGATGAGATCGCTCGGCGCGAGGGGGGACGTGGGACGGGGGTGCCATCTGTGCCGCTGCGGCGGCTTGCGCCACCTGCTGCGTGGCCGGTCGCGGGATCGGCGGCACCATTGGCGACGGCACCGCCAGTGCGGGCGCACTCACGGCGGGCGGCGTGGGCGGCAGTGCATGGGCGGACGCGACGCGGGAATCGACCGCCACACGACGGACCGGCGGATCCTCGCGGCCACCGTCGCCAAAACCCTTGAGGACTTCCTCCAGTTCCACCGTGCGGTCGAGCAGCGCGAACCGAATCAGCAGCGTTTCCAGCAGCAACTGCGGCTGACCACTCTTGCGGAACACCGGTTCCATCTCAAGCAGCGCGTGCAGCATGCGCAGCAGATCGCCCGAGGTCACGCGACCGGCGCGCGCGACAAGCTCCGTGCGCAGCCGTTCAGGCAGATCGGCCGGTGTGCCGCCCAGCGCGATGGCCAGTTGCGCGCGCAGGAGTTCACCCAGCCCCGACAACACCAACGTGAAATCGACGCCGGCATCGGCCAGACGTTGTACGGCGGGAAACAGGTCGGCCGCACGGCGTTCGGCAATGAGGTCAAGCAACGCCAGATACTCGTCGTCAGGGATGAGCCCCAGCGCGACCCGCACGCGTTCGGCCGTCACCGCGCCAGCTTCCCCCAGTGACAACACCTGGTCGGTGAGCGACAGCGCATCGCGCAACCCGCCATCAGCGGCACGCGCGATCATCGCCAGCGCATCATCCTCGAATGCCACGCCCTCTTCAAGCAGCACGATGGCCAGCCGTTCACGAATCTCGGCGGGCCCGATGCGCTTGAGATCAAAGCGCTGCAGGCGTGACAGCACCGGCGCCGCCATCTGCGCGATCTTCTGGGGCTCGGTGGTGGCAAAGACGAACACGACGCGTGGTGGCGGTTCCTCGAGGATCTTGAGCAGCGCGTTCCAGGCCTCGCGCGTGAGCATGTGCGCTTCGTCGACGATATACACCTTGTAGCGATCGTCACCCGACGGCGCGTACATCGCGCGCTCACGGAGTTCGCGGGCATCATCCACCCCGCGGTTGGACGCCGCGTCGATCTCCACGACATCCAGCGAGGCACTCCCGCTCCAGATGCGCTGGCAACTGGTGCACGATCCGCAGGGCTCCCCCTGCAGTTCCGGCTCGCCGCGTCGCTCGCAATTGAGCGCCATGGCCAAAACGCGGGCCAGCGTGGTTTTGCCGGTGCCGCGAGGGCCGCACAACAGATATCCGTGAGCGACCCGTCCGCGCGCAATCGCACCCTTGAGCGTGTTCGCCACGTGCGACTGCACCGCAACCGAGGCGAAGTTGCGCGGGCGATATTTGCGGGCGAGGGCGAGGGACATAGAGGGAAGGCAATCTACGGAACTGCGTGAGGGATGAGCAACCGACGGTTGTGCGTCACTCCGGTGGACAAAAAACGCGCGGGAGGTCCGTCTCCGAATCGGAGCGAATCCTCCCGCGCGCAGTGCTCCGGGCCTGACGAAGCGACGTCAGATTCCACATGCCGCTGCTACCTTCGGGGTCCTGACGGAGTTAGCGGGCTGTCGCCCTCCGGGACCCGGAGCGAGGGGAAGTCTAATCGGGGGGTGGGGGGGGGGGGGAACTACAGACGGGAGACGGGAGACGGGAGACGGGAGACGGGAGAGGAGACGGGAGATTTTACGAATTGCCGGACAATGCCCGTATCAATCGTTGCGCGGCGTCGGCGACCACCTCAGCGGGTGCATCCAGGTGGGTCACGGCGCGGACACGCGACGCGTGCCAGTGTGAGATCAGGACACCATGCGCGCGCGCGCGCGCCACCACCGCGGTGGCGTTTGGCGTCGGCAGGTCGATCATGACGATGTTGGTGTCCGGCTGGACGACCCGGACGCCACCGACGCCGTCAATTGCCTGGGCCAGATAGCGGGCCGATGCATGATCGTCGACGAGTCGCGACAGGTGATGCCGGACACCGTGCAACGCGCCGGCGGCAATAATGCCGCTCTGCCGCATGCCCCCGCCCAAACGGCGACGCACGCGCACGGCGCGCGCGATGACATCCGCAGGTCCGGCCAGTGCCGCGCCGACGGGGGCGCCAAGTCCCTTGGAAAACGACACCATGACGGTGTCGGCGCACGCGGCAAAATCGGCCAGTGATGTGCCGGTGGCCGCGGACGCATTCCACAATCGGGCGCCGTCGAGATGCACGGCAAGCCCCGCGCGGTCGGCCACCTCCCGCATCGCGCGCACCGCGTCCAGTGTGGTGACGGCTCCACCCGCGCTGTTGTGGGTGTTCTCGATGCATAGCAACACCTGTTCCGGCGCGTCGCCTGCTGTCGGCAACGCGACCGTGACGTCGGCGGCATTCATCACCTTCCCGGCGGCGCGCACCACGCGCACCTGCACGCCCGAGAACGCGGCGGCAGCCGACATCTCCGACGTGACGATGTGGGCATCACCGTCCACGAGGATGTCGGTTCCTGGCCTCGAGAGCAGCCAGATGGCCGCCTGATTGGCCATCGTGCCGGTAGGAAAGAACAGCGCGCGCTCCTTGCCCAGCATTTCGGCAACGACCGCTTCCAGAAGTCCGGTGGTGGGGTCGCCCTCCAGCACATCGTCACCAACGTCGGCGTCCGCCATGGCCCGACGCATCGCGGCCGTTGGACGGGTCACCGTATCACTGCGCAGATCGATCAGGCGTTCGGCAGGGGCTGACATATATGGTGTCGGAGAATCGTCGTCAGTCAGGGCGGTTGCGTCGGGACGAGGTGGCGTCAGGACGACTTGCGCGACGGTGGTGGTGTCGGGGTGCGCGACGATGCGGTCTTGGCGACCGGCGTCTTCCCCGCCGTCGGCAGCGGGACGTTCCGGTCGAGCGCGATCAATTCGACGCGGCGCAGCTCAACGGCCTGCGCAATCTCGCCGCCGATGAGAAAGAGCAGCGCGCCATAGTACGTCCAGAACACAACCGCGACAATCACGGCGATGGTGCCCGTGTACAGGGAACTGGGATCGAACTGTCGCACCAGAATGGCAAACACATGACGCGCAATTTCAAACAGCAGGGAGGCCGCTGCCGCGGCCGTCAGCGCCGTGCGCACCAACGGTCGGCGGCGCGGCAATCCATGGTACATCGCATAGAACAGGCTGAAGACGATGGAGATCGCGATCAGCCGCCCCGTCACGTACGTGAGTTCGCCCATGGCCGACTCACGGAGCCCCATGCGCATGAGCAACTGCACGCCCTGGGTGGTGGCCAGGTCGAGATAGGCCGACATGGCGATGTACACCACCACGGCCATGGTGGCCACGATGGTGGCGCCGAAATCGAACAGCTTGCCGACCACGATGCCGCGATCGGTGCCATCGAAGATGAGCGCCAATACGCTGCGTAACGACCCGAACAGCCGCGTCGAAAACCAGGCGAAGCCGATGGCGGCATACAACGTGACGGCGCCGCGGGTGCGCAGCACGTCGGACACAATGCTGTTGAGCAGATCGATGGCCGACGGCGTGTTGTTGGGCAGGAACGCCTGCAGCAGCCCAGTGACCGTGTGCACGGCGTCGTCGGGTGCACGCCCCAGCAGCAACGCAATGCCGGAGATCAACAGCAACACGAACGGCACAAGGGCGAGCAGGACATTGAAGGCCAGCCCGCCCGCGAGAAACAGGACGTTGTCCTCTTCGCTCTGTTTCCAGATGCGACGGACAACGTCCCACCAGGCGTCAGCCGTCCCGCGCAGTGCCGTCAGCGGACGTCAGTCCTGCCTCCGAAGAGGCGACCCCGCGAGGAACATCGGCCATCGGCACATCCCCTTCGGTGCTCTCGTGCCGACGCGCCTCACGGTACGCTCGACGGCTGTCGGCGTAGGCCCGCTTGGAATCGGCCACGGCGCGCTCAAGTTCCGCCCGCGCCTGCGCCGCCGCCTCACGACCCGCGTCCACCGCGTCGCTCACGGCCTGCGTTCGCGATCGCACGGCATCACGCGCGCGATCGACGCGTTCGTCAAAGCGCGCACGCGTGCGCCCGACGCGACCGGCCAGTTCCTCGCTGGCCTCACCAGTGAGGTCCTTCACGCGTTTACCGGCCCGGCGCGCCTCCCGCTGAATGCGCTCGCGCGTCTCCGCGCCGCTGGCCGGTGCGAACAGCAATGCGGCGCCGGCGCCAATGGCCAAGCCCACCAAAAGCATGGCGATGCCGTTGCCACCGCCCTGCTCCACCACCACAATGCGCTCGTCGTCGTATTCGTCACGTCGGGACATTTGGACCTCAGGATCAGTAGGTAGGAGGGGGAGCCAGTACTCAGGACATAGTACGTAGTACGTAGTACGTAGTACTTAGTACGTAGTACTTGGTACTTAGTACTTGGTACTTAGTACTTGGTACTTGGTACTTGGTACTTGGTACTTGGTACCTAGTACTCAGCTCCTCCCGTCAGTCGGACAGATCGGCGTCGTCCGGTGCCGCGACGAATTTCGTCGCGCCGTCCGGCGCCGACCGATGTTGCACCGGTGGCTTCACGAAGGTGGCCACCGTTTCCCGCGTACCACCAATAGCGAGCTGCGTGAAGAGAAACGTGAACTTCTCGTCGTACGCCGCTCCCAGCTTCGCGCGCATGTCGGCGGGTAGGGACCACAGCCGCCGCTTGAACGGCCCGATCGCTTTCTTGCGCGTCTTGTAGAAGAACTGCTCGTCGCTGTCGGTAGCCTTGCGCTCGTCCTTGGCGTTCTCCGTCAGCCACGCATAGATGTCGGCCTTGAGATCGGCCGGCAGGTGATCGTACATCATGTTCTGGAAGTTCGTCGCGAGATGAATCTCGGCCGTCTCGGTACGTGGAAAATTGTTGAAGGCCCCGTCCGGCAGTGTGGAGGCTCCATGCTGCACGGCGCCCGACATGGCATATCGATCGCGCGCGATCTTCGAGAGCGTCGCCAACGTATCGAGATCGAGCTTGACGTCGGCAATCGATCCATCGGCGAGCACGATGCCGCCATGGGACGTGCCCGACTGTACGGAAATTTTTGACAAACCAGCCATACCCGGTGCTTGCGCCGCCAATGTCCTGTTGAAACCCTCCATGAAGGCCTCAAGTTCCGCCGGCGTGCTGTTTTCCGTGCCCACCTCGCCAATCTCGCCACCAATTGAAATGGTGACACCGGCCGGCTCTTCGGCACGCACCGCGCGCGTGATATCCACGCAGACCTCATAGTTGAGGCGCTGCTGCTCGCTGAGGGTGGGCTTGGCCAGATCCACCAGCGTCGACGTGTCGACGTCAATGTTGTAGAAGCCCGCCGCCACCGCCTCCTTCACGATGGCCTTGACCGCGTTCACCTCGGGCCCCGGATCGACGGCGTATTTCTTGTGGTTGACCTGGAAATGATCACCCTGGATGAACAGCGGCCCACGGAATCCCTCACGCATGGCCGCCGCCAGCATCACCGACACGTACTCCGCCGGGCGTTGTTCGGTATAGGCAATCTCCGACCTGGCAATCTCGAGGATGAAGGCTCCGGCGTCCATCGCCTTCGCGGTGCGGAAGATCGAACGCGCCGTGTCGTAGCTCATGCCGCGCACGTTGATGGCCGGCACCGTGAATCCGCCGCACTTCCCCTGGCCGCGCGCGATGTACAGATCATGGATGGACGCGGGACGCACCCCCGCAATCTGCCCCAACTCCCACAATAACCAGCGTGCCGCATTGCGTTCCGCTTCGTCGGCGAAAACCGCCTGCCAGACGAGCGAGTCCATGTGGGTGGTCGTCAGCGCGGTGGCGTCGTGCAGATGCACGTGGCCGGCTTCGACCGTAACGGCACCACCAAGAAGGAATGTCGTGGACGAGGATTCAGGAGTCATCGGCGATGTGGATGGCGGACGGTGACGCGACACTGGACGCGAGCAAATACGGAGTTCCGAACCTGATTCAAACTTCCCATGACCGGGTCATTCCCGGCAAGGGGAACGGCCACAAAGCGCGAATCAAACCGTCCAGCGCGGATCGGGATTGGGTAACGCCTCCCATTCGGCACGCGCGGCGTCACTGCCGGGCTTGCCGAGCATGGCGTAGGCGAAGTTCTTGCCCAGTTCGACCCCGGGTTGATTGAAGGCGTTCACGCCGTACAGCGCACCTGCATATGCGGTTGCCAGTGCGAACAGTTGCAGGAGCGCGCCGACATGCCAGGCGTCCACGGCGTCGATACCGATGTTGGCATTGAACCGACCGCGCACGGCCAACGCCCCGGCCGTTGCCCGTCGTTCGATGTCCAGCAACTCGCCCAGCGTGTGTCCGCGCAGGTACGACAGCTCCGGAATGTCGCCGTGTCGTTCGGGTATCGGCCCATCCGCTTCGCGGCCGCGGACGGTGACGAACGTGACCGTCTTGTCGCGCGGCCCCTCCATGAACAGCTGCACCTGTGAATGCTGGTCGGTCGCCCCCAGCGCGGGCAGCGGGGTCGGCCCCGTGAATGCGCCGTCGGCGCGGGTCTTCCCCAACGACTCCGCCCACAGCTGCACGAACCACAGCGCGATGTCGCGCAACGGATCGGCGTAGGGCATCAGCACCTGGATGTGACGGCCGTGGCGCGTATCGGCAAGCCACTGCAACACGGCGAATGCCCCCGCCGGATTGACCGCCGGGTCGTTGCTGGCGGCCCGCGCCGTGATCTCCGCCGCACCCGCCAGCAATGCGCGCACATCGATACCGATCAGCGCGGCGGGGAGAATGCCCACTGGCGAGAACACCGAGAACCGGCCGCCGACATTCGGCGGGATGTCCAGCGTCGTGATGCCCTCGGCGCGCGCGATGCGTCGCAACGCCCCTACGTCAGGATCGGTTACAAACACCAGGTGCTCGCGCGCGCGTTCCTCCCCCACCGCGCCCGCCAACGCGTCGCGCACGATGAGGTACTGGGCCATCGTCTCGACCGTGCCACCCGACTTGGAGACCACCAGCACGACGGTTTGCGCGAGATCAAGCCGCGCGAGCACCGTGGTGATGGTTCCGGGATCGACATTGTCCAACACGTGGAGGCGCGGATATCCCTCGCGCGCGGCCAAGTCGAGGGTGTTCCAGGCCAGCGGTCGCAACGCCGTGCGCAGCGCGATGGGTCCCAGGGCTGATCCACCGATGCCCAGCAGGAGGACGTCGGTGAAGCGCCCGCGAAGTTGCTCCGCCACGGCCAGCGTGTCGGCCAGCAGCGCCTCGTTGGTGGGCAGCGTGAGGAATCCCAGCCCCTCCCGCTGCGCCTCGACCGATGCATGGGCGGCCGAGAACGCGGTGCGCGCATCGCCCCATTCGGTCTCGGTGATCCCGAGGCCGTCAGGCAGCGTGCCCGCCATCATGTTCGTGAAATCGATCGACAGTGTCATGGTGAAGGGTCCGGGTCGAGTGTCACGACCAATCCGTCGTAGGCGGGCGTGATGCCGGCGGGCAGCTCGGCTGCCAGTTCGGCGTGTGAGTTTTCATGAGTCAGGTGCGTCAGGTACGTCCGCTCGGCGCCAATGTCCTGCGCGACGCGCACCGCCTCCGCGATGGACAAGTGCGTGGGGTGCTGCCCCCGCAACAGCGCGTTGATGACCAGCACGCGCACGCCGCTCAAGGCCTCGCGGGCCATCGCCGGGATGGACTTCGCATCGGTGACGTAGCCGATGTCGCCCACGCGATACGCCAGCACCGGCGTGCGTCCGTGTGGTATGGCAATCGGCATGATGGACACACCGCGCACGGCAAACGCGACCCCCGCCTGTACCGGAACGAGGCGCCCTTCCGGCTTGGTGGTTCCCGGCAGCGGGCGCAACCGATCATCGACGATATAGGGGAACCGCTGGCGCAGGATCTCGAGGGTCGGCGCTTCCCCGTACAGCATCAACGGCTCCTGCCGCCGCATGGTGAACGCCCGCAAATCATCAATCCCGTGAATGTGATCGGCGTGCTCGTGCGTGAAGAGCACCGCATCGACATCCGTCACGCCCGCCGCCACCAGTTGCAGCCGCAGTTCCGGGGGCGTGTCGATGAGCAGCCGCGTGCCGTCTTCCGTTTCGATGACGGCCCCACAGCGCGTCCGTTTGTCGCGCGGGTCGAGTGACCGGCACACCGCACACGAACAGCCGATCTGGGGGACACCAAAGCTGGTGCCCGTCCCGAGAAATCGCAGTCGCACCGCCGCGTTCCGTGCTGCGCCTCGTGTCACACGGTCTCGACCTTCAGCAGATTGGTGGTGCCTGGCACATCGAAGGGCACGCCGGCCGTCACCAGCACACGATCGCCCTTGGTGACCAGTCCGAGATCGAGGGCCTCGCGCAGCGCCATGGCCACCATGTGATCGTAGCCGCGTGCGGTGGGCACCAGACGTGGCACCACCCCCCATACCAACGAGAGCTGCCGACAGACGCGCGGTTCGTCGGTGAGCGCGAGTATCGGCACCGACGGACGATGCGACGCCACAATGCGCGCCGTGAATCCGCTCTTGGTGAACACCACCACCAACGGGGCCTCGAGCATGCGCACTGCGGCCACCGTGGCGGCCGCGATGGCCTCTTCCGTGTTCACCCCGCTCAGGATGCGCCGTTCGGGGCGCAGCGAGTAGTGCGGCAACGGATGCGTCTCGATCTCATGGATGATCCGTCGCATCGCTTCCACGGCGAGGCGCGGGTAGGCGCCCGCCGCCGTCTCCGCTGACAGCATCACACAGTCGGTGCCATCGAGGATGGCGTTGGCCACGTCGCTGGCTTCCGCGCGTGTGGGTCGCGGATTCTCGATCATCGACTCCAACATCTGCGTGGCCGTGATGACCGGACGCCCCATGCGGTTGGCCAGCGCGATGATGTTCTTCTGGGCGATGGGCACTTCCTCGAACGGCAATTCCACCCCGAGGTCGCCGCGCGCCACCATGACCGCGTCGGATGCGCGCAGAATCTCCTCGATGTTCTGCAGCGCCACGTCCTTCTCGATCTTAGCGACGATGATGATGGACTTCGGAATGAGGGCGCGCAGCGATTCGATATCCTCGGCGCGTCGCACGAAACTCAATGCCAGCGCATCCAGATCGTGCTCGACCGCGAAGACGATGTCCGCCTTGTCCTTGTCGGTGATCGACGGCGCGGACACGGCGATCCCGGGCAGGTTCATGCCCTTGTGACTGGACAGCGTGCCGCCATGCACCACGGTGGCCGTCACCCGCGGCTCGTTGACCGCGGTCACCAGCAGTTCGATCAGTCCGTCGTTGATGAGTATGCGATTGCCCGGCGCGACGTCATGCGACAGCTCGTCGTAGGTCACGGGGATCTCGCCCTCGCCAGCCAGATGCTCGGGCACCAGCACCAGCGACGCGCCCGCCTCAAGCTCCAGCTTGGCCGGCAGGTCGCCGATGCGAATACGCGGTCCCTGCAGATCGCCCATGATCGCCACGGGGCGGCCCACCGCGCTCGACACTTCGCGAACTGTCGCGATGGTTCGGGCATGCTGTTCGTGCGTGCCGTGCGAGAAGTTGATGCGGGCCACGTCGAGACCGGCTTCCACCAACGAACGGATGGCGTCCGCGGTATTGCTGGCGGGGCCAAGCGTGCCGACGATCTTGGTGCGCGGCACATGGGCGCGACGGAAGACCGCCGCACCGCTGTCGAGGGTGTCGACGGCGGCGGCGGCGCGCTCCGGTCCGGTGCGGGGAATCGTCATGACGGGATTACTGGCTGACAACAACGGGTGCTCCGGCGTGAGATGCGGACGCGAGGGCCGCTCGCTTGCGCGCGAGACCGGCCAGCAACGTCACAAACGACTGTTCGAACGACGTCAGCCCTTCTTCGAGCAGGCGGTCGGTGACGGCACGCAGCGAAATGCCAGCAGACTCGAGATCGGACAACGCGCGCTGTGCGTCGTCGATGCCCGCCGTGACCGACTGGCGCACTTCGCCATGATCACGGAACGCCTCGAGGGTCGCGGGCGGCAGGGTGTTGACCGTATCCGCCCCCACCAGCTCCTCGACGTAAATGACATCGCGATACGCGGGGTTTTTGGTGCTCGTGCTGGCCCAGAGCGGGCGCTGCACGCGCGCGCCGCGTCCGGCCAACGCCGCCCAACGGGCACCGCTGAAGGACTGCAGGAACAGCTGATAGGCGAGTTTGGCGTTGGCGATCGCCGCCTTGCCCTGCAAGGCGCGATACCTGTTGGCGTGCGTCTCGTCAGCGATGGCCATGGTTTCCAACTGCTTGTCGATGGCCGAATCGACCCGACTGACAAAGAAGCTGGCCACTGATCCAATGCGATCGATGGGCAGCCCCGCCGCGGCACGCTGTTCAAGGCCGGCGAGGTACGCCTCGATGACCCGCGCATGCGCGTCGATGGCGAACAGCAGCGTCACGTTGACGTTGATGCCGTCCGCGACCAGCTGGCGCACCGCGTCGGCCCCTTCCACGGTGCCGGGCACCTTGATCATCAGGTTCGGCCGATCGACCAGTTTCCACAGACTGCGCGCCTCTGCCACCGTGCCGGCGGTGTCGCGCGCCAGGTCGGGGGAAACCTCCAGCGACACAAAGCCGTCAGCACCCTGAGTGGCGTTGTAGACCACGCGAAACGCGTCACAGGCGGCACGCACGTCCGTGGTGGCCACCGCTTCGAAGGCCTCGCGATCGCTGGCCGAGGCCGGCACGGTGCGCAGCTGCGCATCGTACGCGGCGCCGTCGGCCAGCGCCTTCTCGAAGATGGTGGGGTTGGACGTCATGCCGGTGAGCGCGTCGTCGCGGATGCGGCGGGTCAGATCGCCGTTGCCCAGCATGGTGCGGTCGATGTAGTCGAGCCAGAGCGACTGGCCGGCGGCGTGCAGGGTATGAAGACGCGTGGACATGGCGATAGAGAGCGTGATGGTCGCGGCCGCTGCGGACCGGAATGGCCGTGCCCGGGTTGGAACTGCCTTGCGGGCGCAACGATGGATGGTAATTCGTCGCGCGGTCCTTGGCACGTTGGCGTAACCGGTTGCGGTGGGCGAATTGTTCCGAATCAGGCATCGCGTGCGTCTCGAAACCGGTTACTGTGAAGCCCGTAGATTGTGGGCTGTCGGTTCCCCCCCCTTTTTCGGGTTCCTGGCGCATGTGCATCGGATTGTCGTTTTTCTCGGCTGCTGGTCGGCGCGTGCCCCTGCTGGCATTGGGCCTGTCGGGGCTGGCCGCCTGCGTCCGGGTATCACCCGTTGCGCGTCCGACCCCTGCCGAACCGGCCTCTGCGTCGCATGGTGTCGTCGGAGGCTCGATTCCCGGGGCCTGCACGGTGCCGGCCGCCGCGCCAGGCACGTCTCTGGCCAGTGCGACGGTCACCGAACCGCTGGTCACCTTTGATACCGCGTGGGCGATCATCGCCAGGAGCCACTGGGACACCACCTACAACGGGGTGAACTGGCAGGCCCTGCGCGACTCGCTCCGCCCGCGGGCCGCCGCGGCGAAAACCACCGGCGAGTTGCGCGGGGTGCTCTCGGAAATGGTGGGCAGTCTCAAGCAGTCGCACTTCTCCATTATTCCCCGTGAAGTGAGCGACGCCACCTCCTCCGGCAGTTCCAGCGGACCGGCGACCGACCAGAATGGCACCACCGGGGCGGTCTTGCGCTACTTGGACGGCTCGATCGTGGTAACGCAGGTACCGGCCACCAGCGCGGCCGCACGGGCCGGCGTCCGACCGGGTTGGCTCCTGGAGGCCGTTCGCGGCTGCCCGATCGCCACGCGCCTGGCGCGTATTCCGCGCGACATGGACCCGCGCCGCGCCGCATTCACGGCGTTCAGTCTGGCCAACCAGGCGCTGGCCGGACCGGTGGGGGATTCTGTCCAGGCGACCTTTCGCGACGGCGACGGGAAAGCGCACACGGTTGCGATTGTCCGCAGCAGCGAGCCTGGCACCCCGGCCAAGTTTGGCAATCTGCCGCCCTTCCCCGCGTCATTGGCGTTCGAGCGGGTGAAGCAGGGCGACAAGACCATCGGGATCATTCGCTTCAACATCTGGATGCCGGTGTTGTCCCCGCAATTCGATGCCGCAATGGACTCGTTGCGCGACACGGACGCGATCATCATCGACGTGCGCGGCAACTTCGGCGGCGTTGGCGGCATGTCGATGGGCATCGCCGGACATTTTCTCGATAGTGCCCGTACCATCGGCACCATGCATCAGCGCGGCGCATCCCTCAAGTTCGTGGCCAATCCGCGGCGGGTTGATACCCGTTCCCGCTCTGTTGTACCGTTCGCGGGCCCCTTGGCCCTGCTGGTCGATGAACTATCGGTCAGCACGACCGAGATCTTTGCCGGTGGCATGCAGGCGCTGGGTCGGGCTCGCGTCTTTGGCACGCAAACATCGGGACAGGCCCTGCCCTCCGTTCCCGAGCGATTGCCCAACGGCGACATCCTCTATCACGCCATTGCCGACTTCCTGTCGCCCACCGGCCAGCCGCTGGAAGGCCTGGGCGTGACCCCCGATGTGGTGACGAAGAACACCCGCAAGGCGTTATTGGAGGGGAAGGACCCCGCGCGCGAGGCCGCGCTGGTCTGGGCCGCACAGGCAGCCAAACTGCCGCTCAAGGGTATCACCCCGCAGTAGTGCTCACTCGCATACAACATCCAAACGAGGATTTTCGCATGACGCTGTTCACCCGGATCGCGATGGCCGCCACGGCCCTGTCGGTCGCCGCGCTCTCGCCGGTCACCTCGCGCGCGCAGGCGCTGCCTTCGGCCAGTGATATCGTCGCGAAATACGTGGCAGCGATTGGCGGCAAGGACGAGATCATGAAGGTCACGTCCATCAAGCAGACGGCGGTGATGGATGTGCCGGCCATCGGACTGAGCGCCAAGATGGAAGTGTACGCGGCGGCGCCGAACAAGATGGCGAGCAAGACGAACATTCCGGGAATGGGCGAGATGCTGAACGGCTACAATGGCACCGTGGGCTGGGACATGAACCCCATGCAGGGACCGCGTCTGCTGGCCGACAAGGAGCTGACGAACATGGCGGAGAACGCGGATTTTTACGCCAACATGCTGTATTCGGCCGACAAGTACGCGTCGATGGAGACGGTGGGTGACACGACCATCGGGGGCGAGAAGGCGTACAAGGTGAAGATGGTGCGGAAGTCTTCCAAGAACGAATCGATTTCGTACTTCGCCGCGACGTCGGGACTGTTGCTGGGCGGGTCGAGCACGCAGGAATCGCAGATGGGCACCATGCAAGTGAGCCAGTCGGTCTCCGAATACCGGAAGTTCGGCGCGTTGATGCTTCCCACGAAAGTCGAGCAATCGATGGGACCGCAAAAGATGATCATGACCATTCAGGACGTCACGATCAACGGCGCGCCGGAGTCAGCATTTGCCATCCCGGAACAAGTGAAGCCGCTCATCAAGCCCTGAAGGCCGGCAATAGCGGGTTCTTGACGGTTGTGCGGCACAGCGCCTTTGTTGACTTCCACTGACCGGGTCTGAGATTGTGACGCTGTGGCCCTGCCCAACTCACCGTCCTTGCACCGCGGCGTAACGCTGCTGGAACTGCTGATCGTCCTGACCCTCATGGGGATCACGGCGGCCTTGGTCGTGCCGGTCTTCCAATCACGCGCGGCGGCCCCACGGGCTGCCGATGCGGCGCTGGTCGCGACCGCACGCCAAACGGCGATTCGACGGGCCGAGCCGCTGCGCCTCCGCTTCTCCGCCAATGGATCGTGGGCGATCACCTCGCAACGTGATGGTGGCATGATCGACTCGGGACATGTGCGCGACGGGCTCCCGGACGACGAACTGCTGGTCGATGCCCTTGGCGGGTGCGTTCCCGCCGATATGACGGGGGCAGTGGTCTTCGACCCGATGAGTTGCGCGTCCGTCACTCGCGCGGTGCCGCGATGACATTACTCGAAGCCGTGATTGCATTCGTGATTCTTGCGGTGGTGGGCATCGTCTGCCTCGATCAATCGCGCGGCGCGGCCCAACTGCAGGCGGCGAGTGCCGAATGGATGCGGGCAATTGCCCAGGGCGAAAGCACCATGGCCGACGCGACCAGCAATGCGCCCGCTCGTCCGGATGGCGCGTCGGGCGCCCTGCCCGACCCGCGGGTCCGCGTGTCACGACACCCATGGCGCACTGGCGTTGATCAGGTGGACGTCACCGTGTCACTGGCAAACGGCGCGCAGTTCGTGATGACGCGGCTCGTGCCCGCCCCCACGGGCACCCGGTGATGCGCACCCGTCGACGCACCGGATTCACCCTGCTGGAAGTGATCCTCGCGCTCATGCTGACCGCCGTCTCCGTGACGATCGCCGGCAGCGCGCTGCGCACGGCCACGGTAGCACGCGAGCGCATTGCGGAGCATCGGGATACGCTGGAGCGCGAGGGTCGACTGCGGGCGATGCTCACCGACATGCTCCGTCATGCGCCGAGCGCGGAGTCGGTGGACGAACCGCTGCTGCGTGTGCGGCGCACGCCCACAGGTTCGACCGAACTGGTGTTCCTGTCGCAAGGTGTGCAGGCGCCGTTTGGCACCGGCCGGCTCTGGCGCGTCTCGTTGCGCGTGGCCGACGCCGGTGTCGTCCTGGACGCGCAGCCAATCGGCGCGGCCGTCGAGCGGACGTCGTTGCACGCGACCGTTGGCAGTCTGCACGCGCTGTCGGTGCGACTGCTGGAGCACGGCGGCGGCATCGGCGGAGCACAATGGCGCGAGGACTGGCCGCTGGTGCAGTCGCGTCCCGCCAGTATCGCGATTGGTTTTGGCGATGAGCGCGCGCACCCGCCGCTGGTGGTGGCACTCGATCCGCTGGCCACGCTGGCGTCGCGTCGATGACACGCCATTCGGCGACCGGCCATGCGGCCCCGATGCACGCGCGACGCGGTGTGGCGCTGGTGGTGGTGCTGTGGACCGTGGCGTTGCTGGCGACCGTCACCGCCGTCGCCAGCAACGCGGCGCGCACCAGCGCCGCTATTACGGCCAATATGCGCGCCCAGATCACCGCGCGTGCAATGGCCGAAAGTGGCATCGTTGCGGCGAGCGCGTGGATTGACGATTCGCTGCGCGCGCTGGCTGGCGATGCGGCCCGGCGCGACGCGTTCCTGAGCCGCCTCGAGCCGGTCGTGACTGGCGCGCGCCCCCTGTTGCAGGATACGCTGACCGGCGGCGTCTTTGCCGTGACCGTGGTGGATGTCAGCGCGCGCCTGGATGTGAACAACGCCGGCGCCGACGGATTGACGCGACTGTTTGCCACCGTGACGTCGCCCCCGACCGCGCGCGCGATGGCGGAGCGCATTGATGCGCTCGTACGCGGCGACCAATCCGCGATTGAGGATGCGGCACGGCGCTCGAGAGA